>JBIIRX010000053.1:0-6218 GCA_044341315.1 Saccharimonadales bacterium (SeqCode) | reverse complement strand
CCCACAGAACAGCAATCGGATGTACTCACCGCGGGCGACCTCACCCTTGATACCATTACGTTTAGTGTGGAGCGAGCAGGTACCCCAATACAGTTAACAAGTAAGGAATTTGCATTACTCGAGTATTTCCTGCGTAACCAAGGACGACCGCTGAGCAAAGAAGTTATCATTAGCCATGTCTGGGATTACGACGCAGACATTCTTCCAAATACGGTTGAAGTGTATGTAAAGTATCTTCGCAATAAAATTGACACACCTTTCAAGACCTCGCTTATTCACACCGTTCGAGGCTTCGGGTACAAGTTAGAAGCATAACTATGATGCAAATCTTTCGGTCGGCAACGCTGAAATTGACAGGGTGGTACCTGGCAATTCTGATGACGATCAGTATTACGTTTAGTGTCATTATTTATCAGCTTAATTACCGAGAGGTGAGTAATCGTCTGCTGAATTTACAGCACAGCTTGACCAGTAACGACGTCACCATCATTTTTCCCAATCGTGAAACATTTTTTGGGTACGGCCCAGGAAGCCCATTCTTTAGTGAATCACAAAAAGCTGCCAGCCAAATGGCCTTATCATTGGTGTACATTAACTTGGTTGTTTTAATTACCGGTGGAATGGGAAGCTACTTTTTGGCACGACGTACCCTTCGTCCAATTGAAGAAATGCACGAAGCGCAGAGCCGCTTTACAAGCGACGCCAGCCATGAACTCCGTACTCCGCTTGCAGCCATGAAGGCCGAATTGGAAGTAACGCTGCGCGACCCCGCACTGACGATAGAAGAATCTCGTGAGGTGCTCGAAAGCAATCTTGAAGAAGTCAACAAACTGAGCCGGCTTTCAGAAATGCTTCTTAAGCTATCACGGCTTGACCATGACACGCTGGAACGCCAACAGGTAGACATTGGAGCGGCGCTTGAATCTATCTTGAAACGCTATCCTCATGATCGAAAGCGGTTTACCATTAATACTCGTAAGAAGACGACTGTCGTGGCAAACGAGCCGGCGATTAGCGAACTCATCGCCGTATTGATTGATAATGCCATCAAGTATAGTCCACCTAAAAGTAAGATCCACGTTCGGATCTTTGGACAACGGGGTTCACTTGGTTTCGAAATTGTAAATAAGGGCACGCCAATTCCCGAGGAACTACAATCAAAGCTCTTTGAACGCTTTTTTCGAGCTGATGTGTCTCGTACGAATAGCTCTCGAAATGGCTACGGACTTGGGTTGGCACTTGCGAAAAAAATCGTTGATATTCACCATGGAGAAATAACGGTGAGCAGCACAAAAGAAGGCACTCGTTTCTCTTTCTATCTTCCACTTACTCGGGTGAGTGGGGTGAAGAATCCTCGCTCATAAATCATAAGCACAAAATACAACAAAGATTGCACACAAGTTAAGAGACTTCTCAGAATGCAATGTAATACTGATGCTTAGTAGCCTCGCTACACAAATGATCCGCTCATAAGAGCCAAACAATGAACTAACAGGAAGGGAGTGACAACCATGTCAATCATGAACACAACCACCACCGCAATAAAGGAAACGAAAACCATCCTTTTAAGTAAAAAAGGTATGAAAGAGCTACGTAAATCAATTGCCCAACTTGAACACGACCTACAGGCAATCAGCCGTAGCCTCCGAGAAAGTGATAAAACAAATGGTCATGACGACCGTTTTGAACGCAATAACCACCTCCTTCGTATGGAAGCGGTTGCGACAGAGCTGAAAGAAAAACAGCAAATCTTAGCAAATGCAAAACTTCTTCCATCAAAGCGTGCCCGTATGAAAGTAGCAATTGGCTCCGTTGTCGATCTTGTCGATCAGCAAGGCCGTATGGTGCGTTATACTCTTGTTGAAAGTATTGAAGCAAACCCAAGTGATGGCCGTATTTCTACGCTGAGCCCTCTA
Organism: Saccharimonadales bacterium (SeqCode); assembly: GCA_044341315.1. Taxonomy (GTDB): domain Bacteria; phylum Patescibacteriota; class Saccharimonadia; order Saccharimonadales; family Saccharimonadaceae; genus Microsaccharimonas. The sequence goes on along the minus strand of JBIIRX010000053.1, from coordinate 4,302 downwards.
GGAAGTAGCCTTATTGGCAAATCAGTCAAGGATATTGTCGAATGGGGAAATGGCATGCGCAAACATAGCTTTCAGCTGGTAGGAATTAACTAGCACTTACACTATAGGCGGCGGGCCCCTCACATCGTCCACCGCAACATTGCTCTGCAGCCCTCACACTTGAGGGCTGTTTTTTGTATGCCCCACCAACCAACGCGCTCCTCGTCTGGTACAATAGTACTAATGCTTTACTATCAAAAATCGGCGGAAGAAACCCTCGCAGAGCTACGCTCGACGCCCCAAGGGCTTTCTTCACATGAAGCCGCACAACGACTCAAACAGTACGGGGCAAACGAAATTATTCTAAAAGGCGAACCACTTTGGAAAAAACTGATTGAACCATTCGCCAATGTATTTATGGCGGTGCTGTTCGTTGCCGTTTTGATTAGCTTTTGGCACCATGCGGTGCTTGATGCCATTATCATTTTAGTAATTATGTTCGTGAGTGCTGCCATTTATTACGTTCAGCGCTTTTCGACAGAACGCATTCTAAGGTCACTGCAAAAGAAAAACGGAAAACCAGTCGATGTGTTTCGGAGTGGATCGCCAACCCAAGTGGATGCGAGCCAACTTGTGCCGGGAGATATCGTTCGGCTATCCGAAGGTGACAAAGTACCGGCCGATATCCGTCTTATTGAGACTGAAAGTGTTCGTGCTGATGAAGCCGTCCTTACCGGAGAGTCGGTTCCAGTCAATAAGTCGATCGAAGTCATCGATGGCGCGAAAGAGGTCTATGACCAGACGAACATTCTTTTTCAAGGCTCATTCGTAGTTGCCGGTGTGGCGACCGGTGTCGTCATTGCAACCGGAAACACAACTGAGTTTGGCCGTATCGCCGCCCTGACTGGTAATGCACCCGACGAAGTGTCGAGCCCAGTTCAGAAAAAGATCGATAAGCTCATTACCTATATTATTGGCGTTATTGCAGCGGTCGCTGTGGCGGCATTTATACTCGCGTTGGTTCGGGGCATTGAAATAAGCGAAGCACTCCGCTTAGTCATCGCCCTATCCGTCTCCGCCGTACCAGAAAGCCTCCCTATCGCTATATCGGTTGTATTGGTGCTGGGGATGCGCCGAATGGCCGCTAAGAAAGCGCTTGTACGTAGTATGAATGCAATTGAAACGATTGGTGTCATCACCACTATTGCAACCGATAAAACTGGCACGCTTACCGAGAATAAGCTCTCTGTACAAGAGACCTGGCAACCAAAATGGAGTGAGCACCATTTACCAACCGTTGTTCATCGCACCGTGAATCACCACGCTACCCAAAATCACGACCCACTCGACGTGGCCTTCATTAGCTACACTGCCGCCGAAACTGCCATTAATTTAAAAGGAGAGTCGGTGGCGAAACTGCCATTTCATCAAGGGTTCGCTATGAGTGGAAATGTCTGGCACCACCGCGGACACCATGAGCTGGTGGTAAAGGGCGCCCCAGAAGGTATTATGCACCGCAGTGGCCTCACAAAAGCGCAGCAAGAAGAAGCCGATGCTGCGCTTCATCAATTGACTTCACAGGGATACCGCGTCATCGCCGTCGCCACCGCACCGCTAGAAAAGGCTTTTGAAAGTTTTGATGACATGCATCCAAAAACAAAGCTTACTTTTGCTGGACTCATTGCCGTTGCCGACACGCTACGCCCAGCAGCTCGTACCGCTATTGCGACCGCACGACGTGCCGGAGTATCGGTTCGAATGATTACCGGCGACCACTTAGAAACTGCCTACGCCATCGGTCTGAAGCTTGGTCTGGTGGAATCACGTGATCAAGTGTTTGACAGTCGCACCATGGATAGCCTGAGCGACAAAGAACTTGCCCTACGTGCCCATACTGCCCGTGTTTTCTCACGGGTAACCCCCGAGAACAAATTCCGCATCCTCAAAGTACTTCGCCTTACCGAGGTAACTGCTATGACAGGGGACGGCGTCAACGATGTACCCGCCTTGGCCAATGCTGACGTTGGCGTGGCAATGGGAAGTGGCTCACAAATTGCAAAAGATGCCGGTGATATTGTGCTCCTTAATGATAATTTTGCGAGTATCGTGCGTGCGATGCGTGAAGGCCGAATTATTTTTTCAAATATTCGTCGTATGCTCACGTATCTCCTTGCTACCAATATTGGCGAGGTAATGGTGACCATTGCTGCGTTAGTACTCGGCATGCCAATGCCCCTGGCGCCTATACAGATTCTTTGGATCAACCTCGTCACCGATACCACTATGGTGATTCCACTCGGGCTTGAGCCTGGTGAAAAATCGATTATGAAGCGAAAGCCAACGTCTCCCAAAGCGCCTATTCTGAGTCGATATTTGATTACGAGAATTATCCTCATGGCCGTATCGATGGCTACCCTGGCCTTAGTACTTTATAGCTTCTTCAGCGCACAGTACGGAACTGCCTATGGGCAAACCATTGTCTTTGCGGCCTTGGTAGCCGTCCAATGGGCAAACGCCTTTAACGCTCGCAGTACCTACGAATCTCTCTTTGTGCGCATTAAGGTGTGGCATGCGCCATTCTGGATCGGTCTATCGATTGCTGTTACGATGCAGCTTCTCGCGCTCTTCGGACCGCTTCAAGAAGCCCTTCACGTACATCCAGTCGCAATTGGTGATGTCTTTATCGTCACGCTCATAGCGTTTGCCGTAGCCGTCATTCCGGTTGAGATCCATAAATGGATAGGCCGTCGCATGCATCGGCATGAATCAGCTCAATAAGAGAAAAACCCGGCTCGCAGTCCGGGTTTTTCTTTTGGTTATAATTTTGTAAACAAGATACGCAACTTCTCGCGCAGGGTCATCGTTGGACCCCCATAGTATTCGTACTCCAGACGAACATTTTCCAACACCGCAGGTCGACTCATGAGAAGATACTCACAAGCGTCCAGTTGCCGCCGTGGTTGTCGCTGCGAAGCTGGAATTGTTTTTGGCCATCAGTCATGGTCAGGATTTCTGCGACTGAGCTGCCGGTACGGACTAAGCAGCGGAGCCCAGCATCAAGAAACTCGTAGATGGTTCCTTGAAACTCCATACGGCGCGGGTAGGCCGACAGATTCTTCTTAAAGCCCATTTGCGTGATGGCGACTTGTTGGTTGATAGTGACACGATTCATGTTGTAATCTCCTAAGATTCATAAAATTGTTTTTATGATTTGCGTTCCTTAAGGTATAAACGCAAATAAGGCTGAACAAGTAATTGACCAGCAAACGGGTTTAGGAGGAGTGATTTGGAGAGGGGAGTTTGGACCGTTCGACCGGACGCCCTTTTTACCAAATATCACGTTAGAATTGTGTACGACTTCCAGTGACGCTTAGCAGGTTCAGATGGAACGAGCGAGTGTGTATGGAATCGTTGGTGGCTTCTCTTGGCTATTTCCTTGAAGAAATCGAGGAACGTCGCCGTGAATATAAGCCTGTGAGTGGAAATCGTGGTACCCATCCAGATTTCAGGGTTTCGAAGTACTCACATGACTGTACTTAGTATACTCCGTCTATTAGCTGGGGCGTCAATAGCTATTTTGAATGCTATACTAATGAACATGAAACGCCTCGCGCACTACTCGCAAAACTTTTTGCGTTCGCCAAAACTGGTACGCGAATTGATAGCAAAAAGTACCCTCACAAAGAACGACCTTGTCTATGATATTGGGGCGGGGAGTGGGGTTATTACATCCGTATTGGCAACACACGTTAAAACAGTGATTGCCGTCGAGTATGAACCACGTATTATTGAGACACTGCGCCAGAACGTGACCAAATTCAGTAACGTTACCGTACTGCACGCCGATTATTTAAAGCTTACACCTCCAGATCAACTGTATAAAATTTTTGCCAATATTCCCTTCCACCTTAGTTCTCCAATTATTAAATCCTTTGTATACGCAACAAACAGTCCGGAAGCGGCGTATCTGATTGTGCAAAAACAATTCGGACAAAAGCTTCGCTCTGACCAAGAGGGGAGTTTTACCGCTCAGCTCGGTATGTTGGTCGGCCCGCTCTACAGTGTAAAAATTCTCAAGCAACTTCAACGAGCAGACTTTTGGCCAAATCCAGCCATCGACACAGTATTTATTGAACTTTTGAAACGCAAGACCCCACTTGTACCACCAGAACGATTCGCCGCCTACGAACGCTTTACGGTTGAGTGCTTTGCCGACCCGAAAAAACTGGCGAAGCTGCCACTTAAAGTCATTGGAAAGGCACCTGGTTTTCCGCCCTCACGCCTCACCCTCACGCAGTGGCTCATCCTCTTTAATAGCCAAAC
>JBIIRX010000047.1:0-7095 GCA_044341315.1 Saccharimonadales bacterium (SeqCode) | reverse complement strand
AATTAAAAGTCAGGTACAAATAAAAAATGACTCTATCGCCTTTCTTAAGCAGTTAGCCGAAGCGGCAAGGCATTTCGTAGCAATGCAGAGTTCCGATGATGCTCGCTGGACAGCTGAAGCATCACGGGTTGCTATCCAAGACCTTGCACGAATACCTCTCGATCAAAATCAGCCACTCCTTTTGGCTATTGTTACAAAGTTTTCCGATACTGAACTACAAAAAACCTTAAAGCTCATGGTTGCGTGGTCTGTACGTTTTCATGTGGCGGCTAACACAAGAACAAGTCAATTCCGAGAAAAATTATCAGCAATATCACAGCGCATTCATAAAGGCGAGATTAAAACATCTAAGGCACTTTATACGGCTTTAACCGCAGACAAGCTCCTACCTAACAACGCTGACTTCGAAAAGGAGTTTGCCCAAACTAGCCCTCCGCAGGCTCTCGCACGTTACTACCTGTCTGAAATAGAAGGTATTGCCAGAGCAAAAGCCGGAAATCCCCCAGGTCTTAAACCCGACCGATCACCAGATGAGGTTAACCTTGAACATATTTTGCCACGTACAGTTACAGACTTTGCGGACTGGCCAAATTTCAACGCCGATACAAAGGGTATATATGTCGGCAGACTAGGCAACTTGGCAATTCTACCTTCTAAAGAAAATTCAAAAATCGGTAACGTTTCTTTTGATGAAAAGAAAAAGGTTTTTGGTACATGCGCATTTATTACTACAAAGGATTTAAGTACACAGGCAGACTGGAGTCCTAGCACCATAGAGCAACGCCAAAAAGATTTGGCGAAACTTGCCGTCAAAGCATGGCCACTACAATAAGTGCTAGTTAGAAAATCTCCAAGCTACCAACAGAATAACTATTGTAAAACCTATGAAGCTTATTAATTCAATATTGGAATAAAATTTTACAAGCCATCGTGGTACACCCGGCTTCGCTAATTGAATATACCCTCTACCGGGACGTTTTTTATAATAGAAGATCAATCTATCGAATAGAGCACCCGCAAATAATAAAACTCCGAACAATATCATTAAGCCAATAAGTATGGTGTCGAGCATCTCTGATCTACCTTTCTTTCGAGAGGCATAAAAAAGGACAACCTCTCTAGGTTGTCTACACCAGCACAAGGTTGCACCCTGCGTTTGTCGAGAAGTTGCCCTATTTTGAGTGCAACCAATCGACCGATTGGCTTTTACAAACTTGTACTGATGTAGACCTCTTTACTATACCAAAAAAGTTATACTATCTGTATGGATCAATATAGCCAATCTGACATTCCTCCTATAGACATGCAGCCTGAGAGTACACTCGAGAGATTACAGCGAGAACATTTTGACGCGCTAATTAGAATTGAGCGTAAGTTGGAAGAAATATCAGAGAAGGTTGATAGAAACACAAGACGAATGGGCATAATCATGGAATCATTGCCACAAATACCTGTCACTCCGATTAGAGTGTCCGAATTTAAATACGACCATAAAAACAAAAAACTTTGGGCAGATGAACGTTACTACATTGATTTTGACGGCAAACAAGCCGATCTTCTTGCCCGTTTATTTTCGAAGACCGGGAAGCCAAAGAAGACACATCTTGATATTGATCAGTTAGTTGAGGATTCGTATGATCATGCAACTGGTAAAAAGCTCGGCCCTAGGACTTTCTATCTGCGAGCAAAAGAAGTTCAAAAGAAAATTGACGAAGGTTTTAGAACACCGAATTTGATGTCTGTTTCTCTCAAAGAAATCTATTTTAACTTCGACAACAGAGAGTAAAGTTTTAAAACGTTTTATCTCACCGACCTTGTTTAAATGCTACTTATGCAGGACAAGTTAGATGAAAAAGCGCTCGAAAAATTGATTGCCTTATTTACTGTCCTTGCAGAAATTGAAAGGGGTGTAAGTGAGAATTAATAGTAATCAAACAGTACCGCGCGGACTTAAGCCATTGCAACGAAGTTTCTTTGGAATGTTAGGGCAAGAGAAGCCAAAGCCTATTCCACCAAAACTTGTGCGAATATATGGCTATCCTCTATCCGCTATGATCTCCCAGTTACTATTCTGGAAAGGAATGGAGATGCGAAAAGATGGTTATATTTACAAAACCGAAAGGGATTTCATAAACGAGCTCGGCTTATCGTCAGCTCAACAAAAGTTAGCTATCAAAAAAGAAAGAGAATTTGGATTTTTAAAAGTTGTTCGCAAAGGTGTGCCAGCAAAACGTCACTATCTTCTAAATTACGACCTCTTAGTTGAGGCAACCAGATTAGAAGCCGAACGAAAACATATTACCATCATAAAACGACCATTCAAGACCAACGAAAATAACCAAACTATAACCGGCGACAGTCACCAAACTATTACATATAACACTAAAGAAAGCACAACAAGAAAACACAGACCGGAATCAGCGGCCGACATACTGTTCAAGAAATATGGAAAGTATTAGAATAGAGGAGCTACCCAAATTATTACAAGATGTTTTTATTTTCTGCTCTTAATGGGCGGTTGTGCCAGAAAGTCTTGTATTTTTTGGGTAGCCACAACCGTCCATTTTAAGTAGGAGAATTTATGAAAGCATTCCTCATAGCACGAGTATCGACTGATGATCAATCCGATGCACTGCCCGGACAGATATACCGGCTAAAGGATTACGCTGCACGAAAAGATCTTGATTATGAACTATTCGAGATCAAAGAGAGTGCTTATAAAGGCAATCGGGCAAGCTTCAAAGATATCATCGATCAAATTGTCTCACAACCAGATATTTCAATTCTTGTATTTGATAAGATCGATCGCTATACGCGTAATTCGAACTCAAATGAAGTGAGTCTTTTAAACAATCTATGCCGAGCTGGGAAGATTGAGATTCACTTTCCTTCTGATAGCCTCTATATAAACAAAACCTCCTCCGCACAAGAACACTTTATGCTCAATATGGGAGTGTCGACAGCTCAATATTATTCAGACTCAATCAGCGACAATGTGAAGCGTCGCAACCAGCAAAAGCTACGTGATGGTGAATGGTGCGGCAAAGCGCCCGTAGGCTATCTAAATACAGTTAAGGACGGCAAGAAGTGGGTAGAGCCCGATCCTGCTACAGCCAATATTATTCGCAAAACATTCGAAATGTACGCAAGCGGCAACTATTCCCTGCTTCTAATCGCTAAGAAATGGCGTAATGAATACGGAATCAATGCCGGATCAAGCCGTATCGATCAGCTTTTGAAAAATCCATTCTATTACGGCGAGATGCGCGTGAAAGGTGAAATTTACCCTCACAACTACGAGCCTCTCATTCCCTACTCGTTATTCGAACAAGCTAAGAATGTTCGCGAGGGTTATAAAGTAAAGCCACATAGATGGGGCGGCTTACCGTTTCCATATCGTGGACTGATTAAGTGTGCCGAGTGCGGGTGCGGGATCACATTTGAAACTAAGAAAGGTAAGTACACATACGGTCATTGCACACGTAAGATGAATCGCCACGACCTAACATACGTTAATGAAGATAAGATCACCGCACAGGTGATGAAGATCCTCAAGGCTATCGCAATACCCGAATCAGCTTACATTCAAGTCAGCGATGCGTTGCGTAAGTCTCATGATGAGAAGAAGCAAAGGTATCAAGGTGATATGGCTGCTATTGAAACTGAGATTAAAAAGTATCAGCTACGAAAAGAGCGAGTTTACGAGGATTATCTAGATGGCAAAATATCAGAAGATTTATACACTCGAAAGTTCGATGAATTCGGCGTAAAGGTAAGGCTAAAACAAGAACAGAAAGAAAGTCTCGAACTTGCTAGTGATGACTATTACACGACTGTATCGTATCTGTTGAAGCTCGCAAATGGTATAGAAAATCTGTTCTTAAAAGCCAATCATGAGCAAAAGCGGAGCATATTGAATTTAATAGTCTCGAACTTACAACTTGATGGTAGTTTATTGAGGTGGAAATACAAAAAACCATTCGAAACGATGGCTTTGTATAATGAAATGAATTCTTGGCTCCGGCGGCTGGATTCGAACCAGCGACCTCGAAGTTAACAGCTTCTTGCGCTACCGCTGCGCCACGCCGGAATACTTGACGTATTATACCTTTTGCATCAGGGGTAGTCAAGGATGATGTCGCTACATGTTCACTTGCTGCGTATACACGATCACACGCTTGTCATAGGTGAGTTTGTCGGGCAGCCAAGTGCCGGTACAGGTCATAATATTGAGGCCGTGCTCGGCATCACCGTACGTTCGTAGAGCCTTGTCCATATCAATACCATCCAGGGGTACGACATCGACGTGGACAACTTTATAATACAAACGTTCACCGCTGCCCTTTTCGACGCTCATCATGTCACCTGCTTGTAATGTATCAAGGTATGCGAGTAATCCCTGGCGGGTGGCTCCAGAGGCGTGGCCATCAAGAAAGCTGGTACCTGTAGTGCCAGGTTTGGCGCTACTCGTGTACCAGCCGGCATCAAAAATATTCTTCGGAGTTTGAATGCTCCCGTCGTTGGCTATGCCCATGGGCAGAATGCGAGCCCTGATGTTTAAACGATCAATGGAGAGTACCCGTGGGTGATCGGCGGCAACCTGATAGCTACTCACCATATCGGCCGGTGGCGTGGATTCTTCCGGTGCACTGGACGTACTTTCCCAGGTCCCTGGCGCGAGCCCAGGGCTGTGGGTACCGGTCATAATATTGGTGGTTTTTTCTTGGGTGGTTATTACCTCATATACAACGTAGCCCGCCGCCAGCAAAGCAACGATGATACCAATCATGAGAACTCGTACATGACGGCGAATCCACCCCATTATTGCCTCACAATCGACGCAAGTTGTGCCCGAGTTGCTTCATAGGCACCGTCGAAGCCGAGTACTTTTAGCGCCCCAATCAAAACATACAGCTCATCAAGAAGTTGTGGTGATGGCGTTTGCTGATAGAACACGAATCGCTCTTTTACCGCTTCGACCAGCCATTTTTCTTTAGCTGTCTGCCCCACTTTGGCTCCGGCAGGCCCGGTACCGCTGCCGTATTCTGCCGACACCACCTCAAGTGAGCGGGCGGAGTTATCACGCTTCCTAAGGTAGCCGCGCGTAATCAGGCCATCAATGTGAATCGCCACTGTGGAAACTGATTTATACCCCAGTCCATTCATAATTTCACGGTAACTTGGTCCGTAGCCATGTTCTTTAATAAAGCCGTCAACCCAGTTTAAAAGTTCACGTTGCCGCTTTGTTGATCGTTCAGTCATTTTCACTCCTTTTTGGCAAAGCAAGCCCGACGGCGGCAAGCCCCCACCAAATAATCGCCACCGTCTCGTCGACGAATACCGGCAACAACACACCAATCACCGCCAAGCCAATCCCGCTAGCAAACACCCCAAGTGCAAACCAATTTTTACGCTTGCGCCATAATTGTCGCAGCACAAACCAGTACACAAGCACGAAGAGTATAAGCCCAGGCCAACCAACTTCATGCGCCACAAATAAATACTGGTTCTCGACAATAAATGGAGCATCACCAAGCAGTGAGGCCGACCCGGTGCTGCCAATTCCGGCGCCCAGTGGCTGCTTCAGCATACGGCCGGTCCCCTCTGCCAACGATTCGGCGTGGCCATCATTTGAGTTCACCGTGCCGCCCTCTTCGGGGTCTTCATGCAAAATAACCTGGGAAACAAACTGGGTGTCTTTGAGCGCAACGACCGTACCTGTGAGAAGCACTGCAAAAACAGCCAGACCAACCCACACCCCTCTGTGAATGTTCCGGCGGTAGACAGTAAGGAAAATAATTCCAAGTGCTGCAATCGCCCCCAGTGCCGCACTGCGCGCATAACTTACCCACAGCGCTACAACACTTCCGGCAGCGAGCACCCCAGCCGCCCATGTCAGGGGTTTTGTGAATTTCTGGCGGGCGAGTAGCCAGGCGGTTACCAGTAGCGACAACACAATCAACGCATAGGCGCCTAACGGATTCGGCCCGCGCAGTGTGCTGTTGATTCGAATGTAATCCATGTTTTGATCAACGGTGAGGTAGGGAACAATAGTCTGCGGCCCATAGCCTATATATTTTAAGATGTCATACGGCAACACGAACACCTGCAAGAGCGCAAAGCCAATCACTACCGCCGCACCTATGAAAAACGTCATAACAAACAGGCGAATTGCGCTTGGGTACAGCGTACAGGCAACATACACCAGCACGAAGAAAAGGAAGGCGCGTAGGTTAATGAACAGGCCAGCAATGGTCGCCTCAAAGCCAGTGAAAAAGACAGGGATCATTACGAGGTTTAAAACAGCAAACCCACCAATGAGCCAGAAGAGTGGCGTTTTAAAGCGGCGCCAGGCATGATACTTCGTGACCACATATACCGCCAATACCAATGCCAGCCCCATGAGTATTTCTTTCCACGATTTAATAACTAGGTCATATTCCGGGAAAAGCACCCCAAACCCCACCGAAAACGGAGCGTGCAACACAATACCAGCGAAAATAACCAGCACTATGCCGACGTACAGCGTTTCGAGTACCCCTCGTTTTTGTATTGTGTTCGTGTTTTGTGCCGAAGCCATATCCTTAGTGTACCACTTAGCCGTGCTATACTAGTACCACTTATGAACCGTCGAAATTCAAAGCTCTACAGCTTCACGTTAATGCTCGTCGATGCCTTAGTTCTCATCGCTGCCTTCGTCCTGGCCTATATCGCCCGCGTACAATATGACCCTCGGCCGCTCCTGCAAAATATCTACGCCTACGATTATCTTTTTGCCTTTTTACTCCTGGTACCATTCTGGATTGCTATTTTTGGGCTCGTTGGCTTATACCAACCAAAGGTATACAACCGTCGTTTGATTGAATGGAGCAAAATAGCCATTGGTGCCTTCATTGGTATATTGCTTGTTATTGGCTGGGAATATGTTAGTGAAAAGGAATTGTTCCCCGCCCGTTTGGTAGCAGCCTATGCCCTTATTGCTTCATTTATACTGATCGTTCTTGAGCGTGAAGTTATGCGCCTCATTCGCAGCCTCAGCTTTCGCTACGGAAAAGGTGTGCGCCGTGTGCTATTAGTTGGCTCAACCGGCGCCAT
>JBIIRX010000002.1:0-25329 GCA_044341315.1 Saccharimonadales bacterium (SeqCode) | reverse complement strand
TGCACGTACCGTTACACGCGCTCATCAGACTATTAAACTACGCAAAAAAGAGTTTGATATTCTCGAATACCTCGTACTAAATAGAGGTAGGGTCCTTCCTCGTCAAATGATCATCAACCATGCCTGGCCTAGTACCAGCGATACCTGGACGGGCTCAGTCGATGTTCATATCAAGCAGCTGCGCGACAAAGTTGACCGTCCTTTTTCCTATCCTCTGATTCAGACTTCTTACGGTGTTGGGTATATAGTCGATATGCCCAAGAGAACTAACCAAACAAAGGAGTCGACATGAATAGTACTATTACTTCTATACTTTCCGATCCTGCTCTTCGCGACCCAGCGCAGCTCGAAGCTCTATTAGTAGCATCAGCAAGTGCTGGTCTCCCATGGCTTAACGAAGCAGAGTAACACCGTGTACAGCACAAAACCTATTCCCTATACATCTTTTCGTATCACGCAGGTGATCTTATATAGCTCACTTGCGATAGGTTTTGTGTTGACGGCACTTCTCGGTCTATTTGATACTCTGTATATCGGATACTTGCGTATAAGAACAGTGATAGCGTTTGCGCTTTGCCTCTATCTTTTACTATGCTGTTTCTTCCTAGCGAGGAAGCTGGTACAAACAGTGAACTGGATGCTGATACTGTTTTATGCGTCACTCGCCTCCTTCACGATGCTTTGTTGGGGGCTTAATGCCGCACTTGGCATTTTTGCAATGAGCTTTGTCATCATATTAGCTGGCGTGTTGTTCGGTTCGAGGCTCATTTTACGTATTTCAGTTGGTAGTATCGTCCTTCTGGTAGTTATACAGACGGTACATGCGTATACCGCATTCAAGCCAGATCTTTCACCTATACAAGGGAGCTCAACCTACTTTGATGTCATCTCGTATGGCGCTATTCTTGGTATCTTTGCGTTGGTAACCTGGCTCAACAACAGGCAGCTTGAGACATCCGTTCGTCGTGCTAAGAATGCCGAGCATACAGTTCGTTTACAGAAAGATTCTCTCGCAAAACAGCTCGAAGCCGAATCACTACGCTTGCGCCAAGCGCAGCAGGACGAATTGCAACAACTCTATAAGTTTGCGACCGTAGGCCAAAGTGTCACTGCAACGCTTCACGAGCTGTCTAATTACATCAGCGTCCTGTCGCTCGACATGGATGATCTGAAACACGAACATACGAATTCGAAAGCTATCAAAAGTGCCAACGAAAGTATAGTACAAATGAGCACGATGATTAAACAGATACGTAAGAGAATTGGTACATACAATACTTCTAAAATATTTTTAGTAGGACCAGTCGTTAAAAAAGTTATCAAGGATATCACGACACACTTTCACATTGATCCACACAGTATGGAATTTCATATACATAGTTCACTTTCACGCACACGTGTACACGGCGACCCATTCGCGCTCACACAAATACTAACGATTCTTCTCACAAATGCTGTCGAAGCCTGCACGAAATTACCAAACCCGAAGGTTTCCATAAACATAACACCATATAAAACGGAGCTGCACATCTTCGTGCAAGACAACGGCATAGGTATACCCGAACCAAAGATACGCGAACTTTTTAGGCCTTCAACCAGCACAAAGCCGAGCGGTCTTGGAATTGGTTTATATATTGCAAAAAGAATCACGCAAACCCATTTCAAAGGGAAGCTATTACTCGTTGATTCATCTCCACGGGGCACCACTTTTCAGCTCACTATTCCATTACACCCTTAAATAGGAGTACCTATGAAACAGCAATTCTCACCAATTGAAATTCTTTCCGTGACTTCACTACCGTCCCTCACCCCCACGCAATTACATCGCTTTCTACGCATTCTTATACACTATGAGGTTCAACCCGGAGGTCCCTATGTATTCCCTGTTCCCTACAAAAAGAATAGACAGCTAAATTCCCATATTGCATCATTAGTAAAGCCTCTGCCATCGCAATCGAACAAACCCCGTGTACCTCAAGGGCTGCAAGCGAAGCTTCAGTCAATACTTGAACCTTCAGAATATGAATGCATTGTTCCACTTGTCAAACGGATTGGAGTCGTAAATACCAATGGTGAATTGACACAGCTAACTAAATCTTTTGTAAGGTCACTCAGAGAAGCGCCTAACAAATACATCTCTTCGAACGACTCACTCGAGCTCATGGGTGAAGCCAATTTCCTCATTTGGGTCGCCTATTCAATATATGATCAATTGCTTGACGGAAATAATAATCCAATACAAATGCCCCTTGCGCATCAAATTATTCGTCGCGCCGTCAGTATGTATCACAAAGCATCAATACCAATAGATGATATATATGAATACCTTGATGAAGTAGACCGAGCAAACTATAAAGAACTATCAAATTGCACAATGAAGCTAGACGGGGGTTCAATAGCTATTCCCGTACTCGAATCGAGCGAGATCCAGCGACAGCTGCTCGCAACGCGCTCAATCGCGCATTGTATCGGGCTACTACATACCTGCAAGAATTCTTTTTCGACGCAACAGTTTCATATTAGTAAGAAAATCATGTACGAGTACTGTGCGGCTCGCCAATTCAACGACGACATCCACGATTGGGAAGAGGACCTGCGAAATGGTCGACTTACCTATGTCGTGTTGACACTATTGCAGATGGAAGGTATTCAACCGGGTGTACATTCCCTTGAAGCACTTATCGTCCAGTTGCAGCTTTGCTTTTGGCGCCAGGGTCTGGAAACGCTTGTGCAAGAATGCTTGAATCGAGCAAACGCCGTTAGAAAGGCGTATATTGAACACCTCGGTTTAAAAGAGCGCTCGCACTTCGATACAATTACAATAAGCCCACTCATTACCGCGTGTAATTCAGCGCTTGCTACGCATCGCTACGAAAAAAAATTCCTTGAAATTATGCGCGTGGAGCGTCATAACGCTCAGGATGCGAACGGGTAATCCATTGTCCAACAGACTTAGCATACCCAAGCACCACTTCGTGGCCAGCCAGTACCCGCTTTACAGTAATGTTGCCGTGGGTTTTTCCAAGCTGCACGATATGCTTTCCAATGACGACCGGGTCAAGTGTACCGTAAAAAATGGTAATCGGCAGTTTCAATACGCCTACATCTTCCAGAGATGTCTGGTTTATAATACTCGCTTCCAGTGCTGCGATGTATGATCCTATAGTATCTTGCGTTATGCTGAATGCACGGTTCGCAAGCCCGAGTTTTACTGCCAGTGGCGACATCTTCTCCAGTTGCTCAGGGAATCTTCGAGCCAGCCTGTAGAACGCTCTCAGCCGATCCTCTTGCGGCTTTAAACCCTTGCGAGCTAAGACTTCGGGCTTATAGAACGGCGGGCTACATAGAATAAGCTGCTTAATAAAGAGCGGGTAGCGCTTGGCAACTTCAACCGCAACCAGTGCCCCGAGTGAGTGCCCGACCAAAATTGGACGTTGTTTTAAGCGAAGGTTTACTAAGGTGAGTGCTAATGCGCGCGCCTGAGTTCGCGCATTGTATGTTGCCCAGTGTGGTTTTGGAGAATCACCAAACCCAAGGAGGTCAATACCAATGATCATAACGTCCTTGGGCATACGAGCCACCACCGGGTCCCATGCATCCAAAGAATTACCAATACCATGAATCATCACATAGGTTGCTTTTGGCTTTTTCGGTGACTGAAAAAGTTCGACGTTCAGCGTATAAGGCATTCGAAGATACCGGTGAATAATTGTAGAGACTACACTCTTAAATGACATATACTTACTATAAACGAAAATCATCTGCACCTCTAGCAGACGAAGTCACTATCTACCATAGAAAAAGCAGGCATAAACGCCTGCATTTTCTATGGCTAGGGTGGAGGGATTCGAACCCCCGAATGCCAGGACCAAAACCTGGTGCCTTACCACTTGGCGACACCCTAACGTACCGAAGTAGTATAGCGCACTAGGGGTAAATACTCAAGTTGTTTAGCCTAGGTAGCTTTTTTGACAGCCGTTTTTTCACGACTCGCTGATGTGCAAAACCAGAATGCATTTCGAACAAGAAGTAGCCAATGATAGCCAGCCAGATTGCCCCAAACAAGATTCCGGCAACAAATGAGAGAAGGCCGAGCGACAGTGCCGAGAGAAACGACCGTTTCAATACCACTTACGAGCCAGGTTGCAAACAGCAACACCCAGCCCTTCTTTTGTGTATGTCGTAATGGCTGAACCGCACAGGCTAACAGAATTGTTATAATGATCGTGAATACGAGCGTGACACCAGCGGTCACAACGAGCCACGAGCTCATTGTACTTGAAGCATAGTAGGTTGCGCCAATACTCCCCAAAATAGCAGCCGTACTTAAGATGGTGTTCAATGTAACGAGCGCAGCTGGCGTAGTGATGGCGGCATACCTATTAATGAGATACCCGCGCACACAGCTAGCAACAGAACAAAACCGAAGCTTTCAACGCCGTCAGAAACAGCAATAACGTCTCCGAACAATCCAATCGAGTTCCCTGTTTGCCCAACAGTATGCTGCAAGATAATGATTGTTGCCCACAGCACTGGTACCAACGCGGCACACAGTGCGCTCAGTAGGCGAAATGCTGGGCTCAGAGACATCCTTAATAGATACGGGAGCGCTGCTACCTCAGCTGCAACAATTATCGGTGCCAATGCATCTAACGGAACATCAACTATTGGTAATTGCAGACGATTCAGGAGCACGAGGAAATCTTCAAATGTAAATAATTGCGCGACAATCATACTAACTAACAATCCGACGTAGACAAGGCTTATTAGCGCAACACCTTTCGATTGCGGGTTTGGAGCAGGGGTACTTACAGCAAATACACTCATGTCTACAAGTATACCCCTGGCTACAATTTCATCAAAATAACCACGAACTCGTATGTTGTTGTTATTTTTATCATTCTTCATAAATACGCTTGTGTTTTAGTATTCAAACAGGTACAGTAACTACAAGCGAAAGTTACAAAAATAAAAACTCCAACTAAAATAAAATGTAGCTATTAAATTCGCTCTACGATATATCCACCACAACTCAACAGATTCCCGCTTTCGAGCGGGTTTTTGTTTTGCTTCACTTGCGCTGTGACAATGGTATGATGAGAGCATTACAGCATAATATAAAGGCACCGTCATCTATGGAACCGACCTATCAACCAGTACAACCGACCGTCAATCCAGGTAAAAAACTCGGTATTATTGGATTTATTTTTGCATTCTTCCCTATTCTTCAGATAGTTGGTGTTGTCCTTTCAGCGGTAGTACTTACTCAGTCAAGAAAGGCAGGCCTGAAGAATGGAATTGCGCTTGCGGGCATCATCGTCGGCGCCTGCCTCACTGTCATAAATATCCTATTTACACTGTTTATTATTTCTTCTGTAGGCTATTACTTTGAAGTCAACGATCGAGCGACAACGCAAACAGCGCAGTCAAATGCATATTACGTCATAAAAAAGGCCGAACTGTATGCTGCCAAAACTAATAGCTACCCATCATCGCCGAAAGAGCTCTCACTGAGCGAATCTCAAACAGGAGCGTCGATTACATTCAGCCCTCAACCACTTAACAGCCGCCCATCTTCACCAAGCACGCTTACGTTTTATAGCTGTAGCGATGGTAACAAAATCGGGTATTGGGACGTCGTAGCAGAACAAACGATATATGTATACGCTGGAGATAGCACCGAAGCCAGCGACTGTCAGCTCGTCTATTAGTGCTCGGCTTTTATGGAGTGCTCTTTACGCCATTTAGCAATTGCACCATGGTTACCACTTAGCAACACCTCAGGCACCGCCATACCGCGAAACTCGGCCGGTTTGGTGTATTGAGGGAATTCGAGCGTTTCTCCATCCGAGAAACTTTCAATTTCCGCACTGGCCGCCCCACCTAATACACCTGGAATTAAACGGACAATGCTATCAATAATTGTCATAGCCGGAAGCTCTCCACCAGTCAGCACATAATCACCGACGCTGACCTGCTCATCAACAAGTGTAATAATGCGTTCGTCATACCCTTCATAGCGTCCACATATAAATATGTAGCCATGATCGGTATCTGCCCATTGCTGCGCCGTCGCCTGTTTCCATCGCTGTCCGCGGGGGGTCATGAGCACCACTTTGGCCGAAGGATCATTCTGTTTCGCCTGTTCAATTGCAGCAAATAGCGGCTCAGGCTTGAGGAGCATGCCGTCACCACCTCCATAGGGAGTGTCGTCTACTTGTTTGCGAGGGCCGATACCATATTCACGAAGGTCAATAAGCGTAAACTCCGCCACACCCTCTTTTTGGGCCTTCCACATCATGGAACTATTCAGTACGCCATCGAACATTCCAGGAAATAAAGTGATTACTTGCAACTTCTTCATCTATATTAGTGTACGGTATATTGCTATTTTTGTAAATATATGCTATAATAAAGGTATATCCGTCCCGTGATCGTTCTAGCACTAGGAGTTATCAATTGAGCACGGAAAGCACCTTTGTTCCGACAAACCATTTCTGGGTCGCGTCGCTGCAAAAGTGGGTCGAGTACGAGGAATTCGTCGATAGCTACCCCTTCAACGTGACGCCGCACCAGATACGCTACATGCTCGTCTACCGCTCACCGGGAGCGTCAGAAGTAACTGAAGTGGAAGTCGAAAAACTGGTTCACGATGACTTCATCAGGCCCAACAACCTGATTCGCGCAGCGAGCAAAACCCTCGAGGCCGCCTAGGCGTCCGCCACACCCCCAAAGAGCCTCCGTTGAGCATACCGCTCCGGTCGCCCTTCGGGGGCTCTTCATTTTCAAAACAAAAATACCGCTCATGCCTATTTTTGGCAGGGCGGTATTTTATACACATAAGCTCTCAACAAAATGTGGTGTTTGTTGCTCGCATGAGCTGTTCTCGCAGTTCAAAGTGTGTGCTGAACTGCTTGTGATTATATATCAAGATCGTCGAGTTCGGCAAGCTCTTTACGGGTCTTTTTTGTATAGTCAGAAGTGTTGTCCACAGGTTCATCTGTAGATGTTTCCACAGGCTGCACTTCATCATCATCACTTGAGTAACTTGCGCCGGTTTGTCCATCATTATTGACGATTTTGAGGTTATATCGGGCATCGTTCTTCGTGCCAAGGGCCCGGAGCAACGTACGCAGACTCTGCGCTGTAACACCGCGCTTGCCAATAACACGCCCAAGATCGTCTGGATGGACGGTTAGGGTCAGTAACACGCCCTTTTCGTCGATAATCCGCTCGACAATAACATCGTCAGGATTCCCCACAACGGACTTTACGATATATTCAATAAACTGCTGGTCGATGGTCGACATGTGCCCTCCTCGGTCTCTACAAACTATCGTAGTTTTATTGTAGCATAGGGCTGTTCAAATATACGCAACAAGTATAAGCATATTGACTTATTCTAATAAATATGCTATAATGCACATCAATCATCGGAGAGACCGATGAACGTACCCAAGGGAGCGTGGCCATGCCCACCAAGCAGAAGACCAACAAGAACGGCAACAAGTCGCAGCAGAACAACGCGGCGCCGTCCCGCCGCGGCATCCATCCCGGCGACAAGGTCGTCAACCGCAGCAAGCGGAAGTCGCCGGTCGTCAAGATCAAGCAGGGCACCGATCTGCTCAGCGCCATCTCATCGAACACCATGATGCCGCCGGAGAAGCGGTTCGAGATCATCCTGAACGCCGCCGGCACCGAACTGGTGAAGCGGGCGACGAGGGGCAACTGGTCGGCGGAAGAGCGTCATCTCGCCTGCACCTACCTCAAGGCTCTCATGGCCAGCGAGGCGTCGTCCAGCACCGTCACAGAACTCGATGCCATGGCCTCGCCGCGCGTCAAGCGGGACGTCCAGCAGATCTCCGCTACGACCCTGTGGTTCAAGCGCAAGCTGGCCGCAGATCTGCAGTTCGTTGCCCAGCGGCAGCCCTGGTTCCAGGGCGCCTACCGTTCGGCGCAGGAGCGCTTTCCCGCCTGATCGGCAAGCTCTACCGGGTACGGGGGCTCGTAGCAATACGAGCCCCCTTTCCATATATAAAAACACCCCGTAGATCGGGGTGTTGTTTTCATTTTATAGCGAGTTACTTACGCTTCAGCTGGAGCTTCTTCAACAGCCTCTTCTTTTGGCTGATTTTTACGAAGCTTTTCAGGGTTACGCAGCGTACCCTGCTTCGCGCTGTATTCCTTTACCCATTTTGGAAGAGTAACACCGGCTTCTTTCAGTAGCTTTGCCACACGAGGAGTTGGCTGGGCACCATTGTCGAGGTACTTCTGAGCAGCTTCGACTTGTACAGTGCTAGTTTTAGTGTGTGGGTTGTAGCTACCAACATAGGCAACAACACGACCGCTTGATGGGTGGCGTTGTGATTCTTGTACGGCAAGACGGTAGGTTGGGTAGCCGGCGCGTCCGAGGCGTTGCAAACGAATTGCGAGCATAGATTAATTAACTTCCTTTAACTCTTAACGACTTGTTCAGTCTTTAACTAAAATTCTCTGGTTATTTTACACGTTTTATCTCTGTAAGTCAACCGCTGCTTACTTAGAATAGGTCTTCAACGCTGCCTTGGCCGCTTCTTGCTGCGCTGACTGCTTACTTGGGCCCGTGCCTTTACTTACTAATCGATTACCGGCGTAGACACCAAGCGTAAAAATTTTGTCGTGGTCTGGGCCAACTTCCTCTAGTACAACATAGCGAGGCGTCACACTATCGATGCGCTGCATTACCTCCTGGAGGTGGGATTTTGGATCACGCCAGGTTCCTTCGGCCAAAATGCCATCCAGCTTAGAGGTAATGTGCTTCTTGATAAACACTTCAGCGTCTGCATACCCACGCTCCAAGTAAATCGCACCGATCACTGCCTCAAAGGCATTCGCAAGTATCTGTAAACGCGCACGTTCGCTCCCCTGCTTTTCACCGCGGCTCATACGCACTAATGGTTCGTAGCCAAGTAGTTGGCCGGCAGCACCAATGCTTTCAGTGCGGACTAAGGCCGCGCGCCAGCTCGTCAGAATACCCTCAGCTTCCTCGTAATTATTAAACAAGAAATCAGTCACCACTAATTCTAGTACTGCGTCCCCTAAAAATTCCAAGCGCTCATTGTGCTCAGAAACACTTTTACGATGCTCGTTTACATAGCTTCGGTGGGTCAGCGCCGTGACTAACAAGTCGACATTCGTAAATTCAAAGCCAAGTTTTTCACGCGCAAATTCTTGGTAGGGTGCGGTTTGCATTCCACTCACTATAATTTCTCCTGCCGAATGCGTTTCATGGCAAGCAGCATTAATTTCCCAATATCTTCATATTCAATCGCATCAAGTGCATCATAAAAACTAAACCATTTAATGCCGTTCATCCAGTCTTCTTTTTGGATCTCATTCCCATCAGTTTTGACGCGCATGAGGTAGACTTGCTGGGAAATAAGAACGAGTTTATCAATCCGGCGGTAGCGGAAGTGAATTTTGCCGAGCCAGCCCAGCATTTCAGTATCGTTCAGGCCGGCTTCTTCGCCAATTTCACGCTTAGCCGCTTGCTGTGCGGTTTCGCCTTCTTCAATGTGGCCTTTCGGGATTGTCCAGCGGTCTTTGTGATCTTGAATGAGCAGGAATTCTACTTCGCCTTTTTTATTACGGCGAAATACAATACCACCCGCGGTTGGCTCGCGAACAATTTCTTGAATGGATGGTTTTCGAGGGTTAAAATATTTTTTGAATTTATCAAACTGTGGTGTTGCCATTGTCGGCTCCCTCAACAAGTGTGCGGTAGGCCGTGCCAAGCACGCCGTTTACAAACTTACTGGAGTTATCCGAACCAAACGCCTTAGCCAGCTCGACAGCTTCGTTGATCGCAACTTTAGGCGGAACAATATCAGCCTGATTCATAAGTTCGAAAATGCCGATACGGAGGATGTTACGGTCAATCCGAGCAATTTGCTCGATTGGCCAGTCGGGAGCAATTGGGCGAATTGTAGCGTCAATTGTCTCCTGAGCGTCAATAACACCCTTTACAAGCGTGTCAACAAACTCTGTGTCGTCAATCGCTGTCTCGTATCGTTCTAAATTACGCTTCAAGATGTCTTGGAGGTTCAATGATTCGTCGTGAGATTCCTGTCGGAATTCATATTCGTACAATGTCTGGAGTGCGACGATGCGACCGAGATGACGATTAGATGCCATAATGCGTTAGTTCTCTTTGGTATTAATGTAAATGTAGCTTTTGGATTGAGTATACGCTAAAAAACGAAACTGCGCCGCTCATTACTGAGCCAGCGCTTTTCCAGTTTCTTTGCGAGTTGTTTTTACTTTAACCGGTGACTTTGCGTTCACACGGCGAGCAAGCTCAAGACGGAGGTGGCTGCGACGCAGACCGGTCTTTCGTGGGCTACTCTGTTTCTTTGGTTGTGCCATTCAAAGTACTCCTTGATTAGGTGTTATTAAGTCTTATCCGCTATTGTAACAAATTTTCTTGCGTATCTCAAGAGGTATGAACCCATAGTAATTATGCTTTTTTCGGGAGATGTGGTATTTTATAGGTATTATGAGCGCAACACACCTCCACAGCAGCGAATCAGAATCACAAGCAGTACAAACACAACATTCAGATGAAGTAGATGAAATATTTTCGCATGGAGTCAACCGCGCTCGGGCACTAGCGGTCGGTGCAGTCGGCGTTGCGGTAATTGCAGGAGGTGCAGGTGTTGCACACATGCAAGCCGAACAGCGCGATGTCGCAACCACTATTGCCGTAGAGAGCGACCAAAAGGCCGATGCCACTAAAGACGCCTACCAGCAAGCAATTGAACAAGCTCTTGACCAGACATACAGTCAACGTGACCAATTAGGTGAAGCGTTCTTACCTGACGCCAACGGCAGTATTTTCGATCCAGCCCGTGCCGAGCTGACGAACGCTGGCATAGAAACCGCAAGTATCGACCTTGGTCCGCTGGTCGCGTCAACGAAGCAACTTGCTGCTGATATCCCCCAACCCGATGAGCCATTTGTAAACGTCAAAACTGACATCGATAGTGACGGAACGCCTGATATCATTACCGACCCTGCAGAAAACATTATTCCTAAAGAATAATGTTATACAACAATACTTACTAGCCGACCCGGTACGTAAATCACCTTCTTCGGCTCACCAGTCACAAACTTCTGCACGTTTTCATGCGCTAGTGCCAGCGTTTTAATTGCATCGGCATCAAGTGCTTTACCGACTCGTATTTCCCCGCGTAATTTTCCATTTACTTGAACAGCTATAGTCATAACATCCTCAACCAGCAGGCTTTCCTCCCAGGTTGGCCAGCTTGATTGTTGCACTAACCCTTCATTCCCAAGCTGCTGCCACAGTTCGTTTGCGATGTGTGGTGCAAACGGTTCCAGCATTTGGCATAGGACGGAGAGCGCATCGTGCCAAGCATGCTCAGAAAATCCATCAGTTTTGTACTTATAGAGTTCATTTACATACTCCATCATGGCCGCAATCGCGGTATTAAAGCTCAACCGTCGCATCGCATCGGTGACTTTTCGTATCGTCTTGTGCTGCACTACTTTAAGAGCCTCGTCGTGGCGTGATGCCTGCTTGTCGGCAGCTTCGTATTCTTGAGTAAGTGTCCAGACGCGGTTCAAGAAACGGTAGATACCGGCAAGCCCTCGAGTATCCCAGCTAGCGTCAAGTTCGATTGGGCCCATGAAGAGCACATAAGTACGCAGCGCGTCAGCCCCATACCCTTGATCTATCACATCGAGTGGGTCAATCACGTTCCCCTTACTTTTGCTCATCTTGGTACCATCTTCGGCATTAATATAGCCGTGGTAGACTAGCTTCTTGACTGGTTCTTTAAAGTTCACCAGTCCCATGTCGTGGAATACATGTGTCCAAAAACGAACGTAGAGCAAGTGCGCCACCGCGTGGTCTCCGCCAACGTAGAATTCAAGCGGGTTCCAATAGTTGGCAACTTCTGGATTCCAGGCTTGTTCGGCGTTGTGCGGGTCGGTATAGCGCAGGAGATACCAGCTTGAACACGCATAGCCGTCCATGGTATCGGTTTCACGAAGGGCTGGCTTGCCACATTCTGGACACGTTGTTTGCACCCAATCGGTTGCACGCGCCAAAGCAGATTTACCATCGCCTTTTGGTGCGTAATCTTCAATTTCAGGCAGCATTACCGGAAGGTCTGCTTCAGGAACTGGTACGGCACCGTGCTCTTCACAGTGAATGATCGGAATTGGAGCACCCCAATAGCGTTGGCGGCTAATAAGCCAGTCACGCATTTTGTAGGTTGTTTTAGCACCGCCTCGGCCTTTTTCTTCGAGCCAGGCGACAATCTGCTCACGCGCATCGCTACTAGAAGTGCCGTTAAACTCACCAGAATTTATCAATTGCCCTTCGCCGTGATATACCTTTTCATCGCTATTAGCGGGTTTCTCAATCACCTCTACAATTGGCAGGTTGTACTTGTCTGCAAACGCAAAATCACGATCATCATGTCCTGGCACACCCATTACTGCGCCGGTTCCATAGCCACCAAGTACGTAATCCGCGACCCACACCGGTACTTTCTCGCCTGATAATGGATTGATTGCGTATGAGCCCGTAAAGACACCTGTTTTTTCTTTGGTATCATTGGTACGTTCAATCTCAGACTTCTTCACCGCCTCTTTCACATACGTTTCGGTCGCCTCTTTGAAGTCTCCTGTTGCTAGATTCAGGGCAAGCGGATGTTCTGGCGCCAATACAATAAAACTCGCACCAAAAATAGTATCTGGCCGGGTAGAAAACACAGTGATTTCGTTTGAATTTGAAGAAACATCTGCAGCCCGCGCTTCTACGGGCGAAGTTTCCCCGTCAGAAGCCCGAAGCGAAGCCGTTTCTGAAAGTGCAAAGGAAATCTCTGCACCCGCAGACTTACCAATCCAATTTGTCTGGGCGGTTTTAATTTTCTGTGGCCAGTCCAGGTCTTCGATTTCATCAAGCAACGAATCAGCATACTCAGTGATTTTGAAGAACCACTGCTTCATCGATTTCTTTTCAACTAAACTCCCACAGCGCCAACAGTGGCCACCTTCCACTTGTTCATTGGCAAGGACGGTTTTATCAACTGGGCACCACCATTGGAGGCTTTCCTTTTGATAGGCAAGGCCGCGGTTGAAAAGCTGAATGAATACCCACTGCGTCCATTTGTAATACTCAGGATCACTGGTATTCAGTTCGCGAGACCAGTCAATCGACACGCCCATGCGTGTAAACTGTTGTTTGAAATTTGCAATATTTTCGGCAGTTACTAAGGCAGGCGCTTTCCCGGTTTTAATTGCATAATTTTCAGCAGGGAGCCCAAAGGTGTCCCAGCCCATAGGGTTTAGGACGCTGTGGCCGTGTTGACGGTGAAACCGAGCAATGGCATCGACAATTGAATAGCTAAAGGCGTGGCCAGTGTGCATACCTGCACCACTTGGATACGGGAACATACCCGCTACGTAAGTTTTTAGTTTCGAGGGATCAGCCTCTACTTCGTTTACTTTTTCATCTGCCCAAACTTTTTGCCATTTGGGCTCAATTTCTGCCGGATTATAACGCCTCATATCAGAGATAGTATAGCAGAGGCGAGGCCGGTTTGTAAGAGGCTACTGAACAGCGAATTGTTCAGCAACGTAGGCGTTAAAGGCGGCCTCAATCTCGGCTTGAAGGTCTTTTGCGGAAATTGACTTTTCAGGAGCAGCAACTGTCACTGGTTGATTGAACTTTGGCTCTAGTGTTACATCGGCTTTTGTATCATCTGTTGAAGCAGTTGCTGTTACTTGAGTGAAGTCATGGCCAAATTGGCTGACCCATACTTGAAAATTCGTCGTTGCATCGCCTTTTTTCGCCTTTTCAAGTGATTGTGCGAAGTCATCATAGTTAATTGATGCATCGCATTCTTTCACTTTCTTACCGAAGTCTGTGTCACTCAACCCTTTCGCGAAGTTGGCAGCGACATTTGTATCAAAGTCGAGTTCATAGCCCATACTGTTGGTGCCAGCAACCGTTTTCGTTCCCAGTTCTTTGGTAATAAGGATAAACTTATTATTTTGGTACAATGTCGCCAGCTGTTTCGCCCAAGATTTGTTCTCGGCGAGTGATTTTGCTGTCTCGTCAAAACAGGCTTGCGTCTTCTTTGCCTCTTCACTGACTGTTCCAAGATCATCTTTACTGATCTTGATCCAGTTGTCTTCAATTTTCTGTATTACAGCGTCAAAGGCCTTGGGAGTGGTTCCACCGCCAAACATGCTAAAGTAGGTGTCGGTGAGTGGACGTACATTCTTCACCTTAAGGTAGATATCTCCCTCTTGTGTCGTGGTTGCCGCCCCTTCAAACACAACGGTTTTTCCATCGGCCGTATATTCGACTTTAGCATTAGTAGTTCCAAAGTTTTGCTTTGCTTTGCCGTCCATTGTTATCTTAAATGACATATCGTTAGCCGTAATGGTAGCCGCGCCCGTTCCCGTGATGGAATCCGCGGTAAGTGCGTTCACAAGCGCATCGCCAACTACCTTATCAGGATTTTGATACCAAAATGTGTATGCAGCAGCTGCGCCTGCGCCAAGCAGTACCAGCACACCAGCCACAATTAGGCTAACGATAAGGCCGATTTTTTTCTTTCGAGCCGGCGGTGTGCCGGCATCAGCGGCAGTGACACCCGTACCAATAGCTGAGGTAGGCTGTTGCTGTGTTGCGTCAAACGGCTGGCTCACAAAAGGCTGTGGTGGTTGTGGCGCCACTGGCGCGTTATCGAGTACTGGCTGTGGTGGCTGTACCGGTTGCGCTGGAGCAGGTTCCGCGAAAGTGGACGGTTGCGCTGGAGGCTGCTGAGGAACCGGCGCGAAGGCTGGCTGAGGGGCAGTGGGTTCAGTAGGTGGGACGCTCACTGGCTGAGCATCACTTGGACTCAGTGGTTGTACGGGTGGCTGCGAAGGTGTTGGTTCTGGAGCTGGTGCAGCAGGTACTGGAGGCTGAGGTGGTGTTACGGGTTGGTCTTGAGGTGGCACAGGGCCAAAAGGTTCATTTTGCATGACATACTCACATTGATATTAAATACTGCCTAAAGTGTAGCATAAGCACTATGAAAAAGTCTCGAAAAAGGCCCGTTTCTTTTCTAGCCAAGCAGGTGATTGACGAACAAGCGAATGTTCTTCCTCGGTGGCGTGAAGTACAATCTTAACCGCCTCTTCGAGATATATACCACCTTGAGAACCTTTAAATAATAACGCCGCTCCCGGTGTCATGACTTTATGGGCATAGGCACCCGCTTCCAGTGCTGTCTTGAAGCTCACCACATGGCACCCTTTTGCAGTTGCCGCAGGGGCGAGGTACTTCTCGGCATCCTCACCTACAGTAATCACATGAGAAAGTTCGACAGGGTCACATAAGGCACCGACCGCTTGGTGAGCGCTTGCCGAGACATCACCGAGTTCATTCATACTCCCCAAGATAGCAATCTTCTGCGAAACATTCATTTGGTATAAAGCACGGAGCGCTGCAGCTGCAGCCAATGGGCTGGAATTGTAGGTATCGTCAATAATAATTGTTTCCTCAAGGCCGCGCAGTAGATTCATGCGTCCGTTTACAGCCCGTATCTTCTGGAGGCCAGCGCCAATTTCGGCGGGAGATAACCCAAGCTTTACCGCAACAGCACCAGCCGCCACCGCGGCACGAATACTTTGCTCGCCAACAACATGAAGGGTTGCACGAATTGGTTCAGCTCCTTCTGGACTAACAAATGAGCCACTAAACCCATCGACGTACGTGTAGTCATCGGTAACAAAACGATATTCGGCAACTTCGGTAGTTCCATAGGTAGTAAGGTTTGGGTTGGTAATATTGGCGGCATATTTCCCATCAATATCATCACGGTTTATAAGAGCTGTTTTGCTGAAGTTTGCAGCTGCCAACTCTTCAGCTGCTACGGCATCAAGCGTTTTGAAAAACTCCATGTGCTCGTCTGACACTGCCGTCACAACCGCAATGTCTGGCGTGAGATACGTCCCAAAATGAGGTATTTGGCCAATGGCATCAGTACCAAGTTCTTGGACAATCACGTCAACGTCCGTTGGGTCGTGAATCCGCTTACGGATGGCTTTGAATACCGTCAGCCACTGCCCGAGCTTACGAATATCTTCAGGGAATTCGACCCCAAGAATGGCAAGCGGTGCGCTTAGTTCCGAGTTGTGGTTACCTTCATGTAACCGTATACGGTACTTTTCTGATAGCACGGTGCCAATGGCAATTTTGGTGGTTGTCTTACCAACACTGCCTACTACAGCAACGAGTTTGACTTCAGGATGGTTTTTGAAGTATTTTTTAACGCTGCGTTCGAGTTTTGATTGGATATATTTTTTAAACATTAGCATAAGTATGACACAAATAATGGTGGAGCATAAGGGATTCGAACCCTTGACCTCTTCCATGCCATGGAAGCGCGCTAGCCAGCTGCGCCAATGCCCCGTCGGTTTCTTATTGTAGCAAACCTATTTCTTTTTGCGCTACTCGTTGTCGTCACCCTTTTCGCAGTGATGCTTACGGCCAACCGAGCAATCTTGCGAGTCTCACAAAAAGACTCCTCAACCGAGGAGTCTTTTTTGCTGCTGCGCGCCCACCCGGGGCGGCTTGCTTTCTGATGTATGTTTGTTTTAGCACGGGTCACCCCATGCGCATCAGCATACCCATAGTATGCCCCGTTCTTCGTAAAAGCGCAAGCATCTTCTATGGTAAGTATCGCTATTTATTAACGAAAGAATGGTGACGTCAGCCACGGTGCGTCAACGTGAAAGAGTGCCGCACCAATACCGATGCCATTCACGAGCCAAATGCTCACTACTACAATTAGCCCGGTCATCGATAGTAATGCCAGGCGAACAATCCAGGGTTGCTCTGCCTGCCAGCGTACCCAGTGACGATACCTCACTCTTCCGTGGGCTAATAGTTTGGTAGCGAAGGCAAACTCGGTAGAAAGCACCGCTAAGCCGGCAAATACCGTCAGCCAGCCTGGTCCTGGGTAGGGAATCATAATAATACCAACGATAATAATCAGCCCGCCAGCAATACCGACTAAGACGCGTTTGATGTGGCGTCGAAGTCGTTCCATAGTGTTATCTTCCTAACAACTTTAAGAAAGTTGCTTCGTCGACCACTTCTGTGCCGTACTGCTTTGCTTTTGCCAACTTGCTTGCACCCACTTTACCACCAGCCACTAAATAGTTAGTATCCTTGCCAACCGCAGTTTGAAAGGTGCCTCCTTGGGCGCGAATCGCATCAGCTGCTTCGTCACGAGATAGGGTATCGAGCGTGCCTGTTACAACAAAGTGTTTGCCTTCAAGTGCGCCGGTGTGGCGCTCAAACACAGGCTGCATACCCAGAGTTTTAAACTTAGCCAGCAGCGCCTGGTTATCCTCGTCGCTAAACCAGGCGATAATTGATTCGGCCACAATTTTTCCAATGCCTTCAACGGATTCAAGTTCTCCAAGTGTCGCGGCAGCTAACGCTTCGATGGTTTGAAATTTCTCTGCAAGATCCAGCGCCGTTTGCGCACCGACATGCCGAATGCCTAAGCCAAGAATAAAGCGTTCGAGTTTCGGCTCTTTTTTATCATGGATTGCCTTAATGAGTTTGCGGGCAGATAGAGCAGCAAAGCGTTCCAGTGCAACCACCTCGTCGTAATCCAATTTGTAAATATCAGCGATATCTCTCACCAGCCCGGCATCCACCAAGGCAACGACGTTCTTCTCACCAAGTGTATCAATGTCCAAGGCGGCCTTACTGGCATAATACTCGAGTGAGCGCTTTAGAATTAGATCCCCTGAAGCACCTTTTACTCGGTACACCACATCCGTCCCCTTGCGTTCAAACGTCAGCTCTGGATATTGCGCTTTCAAGGCGTCTTCGTACGAAAACGGCTGTGCGTTCTTTGGGCGAAGTTCGGTGACGACACTCTCGACTTGGGGGATAATATCTCCGGCTTTGAAAATTACCACGGTATCACCGATCCGAATATCTTTACGAGCAATTTCATCAGCATTATGCAAGCTCGCATGCTGCACGGTCGTACCAGCAACCTGCACCGGGTCGAATACCGCCACTGGCGTGGCAGCGCCAGTACGCCCAATACTGATAACGATATCTTTAACAACCGTCGTCGCCTGTTCGGCAGCATACTTATACGCAACGGCCGCGCGTGGCTGTTTTCCTACCACACCAAGCGCTGCAAATTGCGCCCGGTCGTTTACTTTCACCACCAGGCCGTCCGTATTAAAGGGCAACTCGTGACGCTTCGTGTCCCAACTATGAATAAACTCCATCAAGTCTTTTGTTGAGTTGAATACGCTGGCCTGATTATTACGACGGACACCAAGAGCTGTGATGTATTCATACGCTGCCATATTAGTTGGTATTTCCGTTGGATCGTCACGTATAAGATCGTAGGCGATAAACGTCAATGGACGCTGGGCGACGAGCTTCGGGTCGAGTTGGCGAATCGTTCCGGCAGCCAGGTTCCGTGGGTTGGCAAAAACCGGCTTACCAACAGCTTGTTGAGCGGCATTCAGTGCCTCAAAATCTGTTTTGAGCATCACTATCTCGCCGCGAATTTCGGTGCGTCCTTTTAAGAATTTTTTCACCGATGGATCATCACGCAAACGCAGTGGCACATTAGCGATTGTACGAACGTTATTCGTCACATCCTCACCAATAAAACTATCGCCACGTGTCACCGCCTGCACCAGCACGCCATCCTCGTAAATGAGCGCGCAGGCAAGGCCATCCATTTTAATATCTGCAAAAAACTCGTGAGTCCGCCCCGGCAGTAGCTTATCCATACGCACCACCCACGCTTCTACTTCCGATACATCAAACACGTCGTTCAAGCTGAGCATACGAGAGCGGTGCGCAACCTTCTGAAAACCACCGAGTAATTCCCCGCCGACTCGTTGCGTTGGGCTATCCGGAGTAATAAGCTCTGGATGTTTTGCTTCAATTGCTTTCAGCTCAGCCATGAGACTGTCGTACACCGCATCGCTCACGGAAGGCTGATCAAGCACATGATACTGATAACTGTAATCAGATACTATGCGTTTTAATTCCTGAGATCGTTGTTGGGGGTTAGGCTGGCTCATTTGCATCAACTACCTTTCTGTAGAGGAGATATATATACACTGACGTCCAAAAAACGGTATACGTTCCAATGAGAAGCAGTAGGACAGGGATGATTGGCAGCCAAGCAATTGTCGGCCAGACCGACTTTATCCACCCATCAAATAAAATCACCGGAATACATATAATTACCCAGGGTGCAGCGACAAATGCAGCCATCCAGACAAACCGCAGTAAGAAGCGCACCCTACGCCCAAGCAACAATCGATACGATGAGCGCAAAGCCTGTACTGGATACATACCAGGGAGCGTTATAATTACCATCGCAAATATACTGCTACTTACCCAGTACAGTGAAAGAATCGCCAGTAGTCCAGCCGCAATCCAAAAGAGCATCGCAGCGACCCCGCCAGCAGCAATGAGCCCTGACGATACCGCCGCAGAGTATCCCACCGCCGCGAGCGCAAGTGGAAGCAGTTGCAGCGCAATCACCAAGGCAACCACTGCCGTCGCCATAAGCGGTGCGCCTGCACTATACAGCCCATCGCGCATACGCACCGTATTGCCTGCAAGGATATTCCGAAGCAGCCACACAATGGTGAGCCAGGCCATCAGTGTCAGAAGCACGCCGAAAATCCGCTGTGCATCGCTGAGCTGGGTATCAATCCCGTTCGTAACCAAAGCGAGCAACGTTAAGCTAGACTGTGCAAGTGGGCCGAACGTCCCAGTTAATACATCGCCACCCGCCTCTTTCAATGATTCATTCAGCTGCGCGTATATTTCTTGTGAACCAAGCCCTACAAGGAGCCCGTACAGTACCATATATACTACTGCGAGCGGAAAAAAGATTCGTCGATAGTTCCATAAGGTCTGGTTGACCTCTATAATGAATGCGATTGGATGCGGGAGCTCGAGCGGACGAACATAATCTCTGCGTCGGGTCAGCTGAAATGTTTTGTGTGGGTTATATTCTGTAGCCGCACGGAATTTCTTAACATGCAAGGAAAGCTTTTTTTTAAAATTTTTCAGCATTTTGGCGCAATCTCTGAATACGATCTTCAAGCGGCGGGTGTGAGCTAAAAAGCCGCGCAAAAAAACCAGGACGAAGTGGATTACTAATGAAAAGTTGTGCCGTAGCGGAGTTTTGCTTTTGCATTGGCTTACCAAATTGTTGGAGCTTACCGAGCGCGCTGGCCATACCTTCGGAGTCACGGGTTGTCATTGCACCAGTCGCATCGGCGAGGTATTCACGCTGGCGACTTATCGCCATCTGCACAATCGTGGCAATAATTGGCGCAAGAATAATAACAATAATACCGATAATAAGCACTACAACATTACCAGCTGAGCTACGGTTATCGCTCCCACCGAAGAACAACATACGGAGCACGATGTCTGAAAGCAGACCAATAACACTTACGAGGCCGAAAGCAATCATACTAACGCGGATATCATAATTTTGGACATGCCCCATCTCGTGTGCCATCACAGCGTTGAGCTCTCGGTCGTTCATAATATCAAGCAGCCCAGTTGTCGCTGCCACAATGGCATGTTGGGGATTGCGACCGGTAGCAAACGCATTCGGCGCGGAGTCATTGATAATGTACACCTTTGGCATCGGCATACCGAGAGTAATCGAAAGATTTTCGACAATTCGATACAGCCGAGGATTGTCAGCTTTTTCGATCTGCTGCGCACCTGTCATAGCCACGGCCAAGGAGCTGGCCGCGTAATACTGGATGAGTGCATACACCGCCGCACCAGCCAGTACCCACCAGGTTATAGATGAATTTCCGAAGTACCAGCTGATTGCATAGCCGATAGCAGTAATCAAACCAACAAACACCGCCATGATTAAGACGGTATTTCGTTTGTTGGCAGCAATTGCGTTATACATAACGAGTGAATATGCTTTCGGGAGTCAATTAGAATTTTACTTCAACAGGCTTGTTGGCAGCTTCACGCTCAGCTTCATCAACATCAAAGAATTCACGATTAGTAAATTTGAATAGGCTGGCTACGACATTGTGAGGGAAAGTTTGAATTTTTGTGTTCAGTGTACTGACACCTGAGTTGTAAAATCGGCGGGCTGCTTGGATTTTATCTTCCGTATCAACAAGTTCATTTTGAAGTTCAAGGAAGTTTTGGTTAGCCTTGAGGTCTGGGTAGGCTTCGGCAACTGCAAATAAGCTCTTAAGTGTTCCTTCTAATTGATTCTCTGCCGCAGCAGTATCCTTTACGCCTTGTGCACCTATCACATTCGCTCGTGCTTCAGTTACTTTCTCAAAAACACCAGACTCGTGCGCAGCGTAGCCTTTTACGGTTTCAATAAGGTTAGGGATGAGGTCGAGACGACGCTTTAATTGTACGTTAATATCACTCCATGCTTCGTCAACACGTACCCGAAGGGTGACTAAGCTGTTGTAGGTAGCCCAGACAAAAATACCGACTACCACCACTACTGCCAAGATAATCCAGACTGCAATCATTAAAGTAAAACTCCTATTTAGATGTATATATACAGTATACCTAACTTTTGGGGCGTCGACTAGTGTGCTATAGTGTTTTTAAACAGTAACGCACAAATAAACATACATCACACTCATGAACGGAAAAGACTACTTCACCGCCGGAGAGCCAAAAAAGAAATTTCGCATTCCATGGTACGGAAGTGCCCACGAACATACGTTCATCACTACTGCCGTCACCGTCGCTATTTGCGCGATGGTCATCTTTTCTTTTGGCACCGTAGGATTCAATTTCCTTGGTTCGCGCGACGCCATTGTCAGTGTTGTCACCCAACAACTTACTCCTCGCGTTTCGCCTGAATCTCAACCTACTGCCGTGGCAACTCCCGATTTGGCCAATGGAGCGGGGTCGTCGAGCACCGAAGCCGAAACAAGCACCGAGGGGGATTCAAACACTGAGCCAACACCGTCTAAGACGGAGCCTGTCAGTAACTCACCGCTTCCAGCAGCGCCGCCTGCCACACCCGCAAAGCCGTACCGCGAACTTCTTAACCTCTCTTTCAACTCATCACCAGTCGGAACGTATACACGTACCGCAGCAATGGCCGATATGAACAATAGCAACGGAAGTATCATTAGTTTTGGCGCAACACCGTCGAAGAGCCTCACGATCGAGCGTGAAGGCAGTAATGGCTATCTCGTCAAGCGAATGCCAAAAGGCTCGTATAATACAACGCAATCGACAATTAAAGAGGGCTATGCGACAGATTTATCGACAGACCATAAGCTGACGATACGATGGAAACTCAACACGCCCGTTACTTCTGCCCTATTCTCGTATAAGGTCAAAACAAACAAAGGCTTCAACCCGGTACTCGGTGGAAAACTTCCCGGTATGTGCGGCGGCACCTGCCCGATTGGCGGTACGGCAACCACTGACGCACCTAAGGATAGTAAGGGTAATAACAATCCGAAGGGTAAAGCAATTGGATTCAGCGCTCGTAATATGTGGCGACGTGGCGGCAACCTTGTGCAGTACCTCTACTACCCCGATCAAAAAACTAACTGGGCACCTGATTTCTTCTACACGAACAGTTCAGGTGGAAGAGTTGCGTTCAATGACGGGCAGTGGCATACGGTTACTCACTACATTCGTATGAACACCCCTGGCAAAAAAGACGGCATCTTGCAAGCTTGGGTCGACAACGTCCCCTATCTTTCATTGAGTGATGTTCGACTAAGAGATGACGCATCGTACGGAGTAGATACCGCCCTCATTACAACCTACTTTGGTGGTCACGACCCAAGCTGGGCAACAACAAAAGATGAAACGCTTTATTTCGACGACATAAAAATAATGACAAACGATTAAAATTCATCACTTACCTATGAAATAGAGTGACTGATTATACTCTTTTCTGCTTACCTATTTGAGTATGGTTTTTACAAGTATTGCTTTTATTTGTTCAATATGATATAATAAATAAATATGGAGTCTACTACCCGACATGAGGCACAGCCCTCTCCTTCGCATCATACCCCTGAAACACAGCCACCTTCAAAGGAAGTAGTCGAGTTAGTCGGCGGCCTTCAGGCGGTTTTGCTTGATAGTAAATTACGAGACTTTAGCTTAACCGTCGAACAAGAAGCGGCTATCGCAAGTATTGGTGAGTCGTTGCTTGATGGCCACCGAACGGGCCACGTTGACATGGCAACCAGCACAGGAAAAACTGCCATCGAATCATTATTCGCTGAAGGTGCGGTCAGAAGTGGTAAAAGGGTGCTACTACTCGCGCCAAAAATTACTATTGCGCGACAATTAAGCGGGACAGACGGCGACCGTACTACAGGCCTGAAGAAATTTACTCGGCTCCACGATACAATCAGGGTAGGACATCAGTTTGGCGGCGCGACCGCTCAGCCTGCCGACGATGTTGTTGTCAGCACCTACAGTAGTTTTCTTGGAGCAGCTAAAGAGAACTTCAAAAAACTCGGCACATTTGATGTCATTATTGCCGATGAGTGCCATCGCGGCCTAGGTCAACAGACAGCTGAAGCACTCGTTTCTTCATTTCCCGATGCCATAAAAATTGGCTTCTCTGCCACACCAGACTTCGCAATTGACCGTCGATCTGAAGAGGTCTTCGGTGATAAACTATTCGAATTTTCGTTGGTTGACGCCATTGAAGCCGGCCGCACCGCACCCCTGCGCACGCTCGTTTATGAAACCGATCAAACCCTCGAGCTATACGACGCTCGCGCTGATTTTACCGAACGAGAGCTTGCTCCTCTTATTGAAAATCCTGAGCGTAACGGTACCGCCCTAGAACTAATAAAAAGTTTTGTTGAAGATGGCCGACAAGGCGTGGTCGCCTGCATTCCGGGTGCCGTGAATGCTCATGCCCGCATACTAAGGAGCTTAATAGAAACCAAAGGCATTACAGCATTTGATATCGGCTCGCATCTTTCCGACGAAGAAAATAGCAAACGCCTTCAGTTGTTCGAGGAGGGTGAAGTAAAAGTACTCCTTTCAACGAGAGCCCTTGAGGAGGGCTGGGATACTGACAAGGCCAGTTTTGCCATCAATATGGCGCCAACGTCGTCACCAGTGCGAACAAAACAATTTCTTGGGCGAGTTTTACGTCGTAAGGAAGATGGTCGCGAGAGCATCTACGTAGATTTTATTGATACACGTCGTGGTCTTGATAAAACCCAATACACCGCGCTTCATGCGGTTGACATTGATACGGTTGAAATCGGTCGCGTGCTCGGTTCATATCGACATAGTGAAACGAAGTGGGGTGGGAATCTGCGCACACTACTTCCTAATATTTCTGACGATGTCATGGGCCGCCTGATGCGCAGTAATGGTCGTAAGATAAACGATATTCTACTGCCGGCTGAAGTTGAAAAGGCCGACCCGCTCGCTGCCTATTGGGAGAGTGTATTATCGGAAGAGGGAATGCCTTCCGAGCTGCCGTTCAACGAGTTTTTGGGTAAGCGCTTTGAGGCAGCTTACAAGAAAACAGCTCGAGGACTCGCCCGACGGCTTGGTGAGAGTGCGGTACATCACGATACCATTATTGCCGAATTGCTTAGTGGCAACGCGGTGCCAAAGTTTATTAGAGAGCGATTAGTAAGTCACGGTCAGGTATTGTCATACGAGCAAGATGTACAAGCACATGCCGACGAACAGACGCTTGAATCACTCCCCGAGCAGCTCGTTGCACCGCTACACAGTCCGTATGAAGCACTTGCCCGCGCAGCATTAAAGCAACAGCTTGGAATTCCACTTGTCGATAAAGAATCTGTTTATGAACTCACTGGGAAAAATGGGGTATCGTTCGGTAAGATGCTTGATACAGCTATGCATCGAAGCATATTTAGAACCGATAAAGTGGACTATAACGTCGATTCATTTGTTGAACAATTTGATGCTCCAGCTGAGGATATTAGGCGTTTGATACGTGCCGTTAGCCAAGGTACTGCTCATTCTTCAATTCTCTCTGAGAGGGAGCAAGGTATACTCACAATGCACTTTGGTCTCACGCCTGATGGAACGCAACACACCCTCGATCAAATAGCTGATACGTTTGGGGTAAACCGCGAGCGTATCCGTCAAATAGAATCAAAAGCATTAGATAAGCTACGGGTTCATGCTCGTCACTATGCTACATATGAGGAGCATAGAGTAATGGATGAGCCGCTGGTCGAGCAAAACATACGTGGGCCAATTACATTTGC
>JBIIRX010000045.1:0-7767 GCA_044341315.1 Saccharimonadales bacterium (SeqCode) | reverse complement strand
TGCAGGCTGCGTTATTGGAGATGCTGGTTGCACCGGTGTGGCTTCTGGTGTGGGTGCTGCTACCGATGTCTGTTCTGGTTGCGATTGGGGTGCTTGTGTTGGTTCCATATTCGATTCCTTGTTTTATTCTAATGCTTACATGATAGCACGCACCGAGTAGATC
Organism: Saccharimonadales bacterium (SeqCode); assembly: GCA_044341315.1. Taxonomy (GTDB): domain Bacteria; phylum Patescibacteriota; class Saccharimonadia; order Saccharimonadales; family Saccharimonadaceae; genus Microsaccharimonas. The sequence goes on along the minus strand of JBIIRX010000045.1, from coordinate 7,604 downwards.
TTAACGAGTAAACTTTTCACTTAAAGCGCTATAATCGTAGAGCTCGTCATCGGAGAACCAATGTGGAATTTCTTTTTCCGCATCAGCCAGATCACCAGAGGCATGAATAAGATTCGGAATACCCTTGTTGGTTGCGTCGCCATAGCCGTAGCTCATGTGCGAGAAATCGCCGCGGATTGTCCCTGGAGCTGATGATTTTGGCTCAGTTGAACCAACAAGCTTGCGTACAAGCTCTACCGCTTCCACGCCCTCGAGCACCATTGCTATAACTGGGCCCTCGTTCATGAGCTCAAGCACATTGTTGAAGGTTGATTCGCCGCGACGAGTAATAACTTGGCCAATTTCTTCATAGTGTTTAAAGTAGTGGTCACGATCTGGAGCAATCATTTTAGTGCCAATAATCTTTAGGCCAACTCGTTCAAAGCGCGTAAGAATCTCCCCCACTACGCCACGCTGTACAGCATCGGGCTTAAATAAAATAAGTGTACGTTGAATATGTTCGCTCATAAAGGGCTCCTTTTTGCAGTTATCTGTCGTTACTGTAGCTATTGTACCAAAAGAATGAGCGCAAGAAGGAGCGCCAAACCAATGCGGTACCACCCAAACACTGCTAACGAGTGACGCGCCAAGAACTTCATCAGGAAGCTCACTGCCAAAAGACCGCTCAAAAATGCCGCCAGATTTGACACAGCTAAGGTACCGGCGTTGGCGACGAGATAGTCAGTATCACTCACGAGCACCTTAAGTGTGACTCCTACCATAATTGGAAGAGATGCCAAAAAGCTATATTCGGCCGCTTCAGCCGAACTCAACCCCATGAGCCGGCCGGCAATAATGGTTGAACCCGAACGAGAAGTACCTGGTATGAGAGCGACGACTTGTGCACCACCAATGATGAGGGCGCGCCACCACGGCAATCGCTCCCCATTCTCTACCGATGAAAGCTTTGGAAGTTTCTCGAGGACCACCATAACAATACCGACAATAAGCAGTGTAAACACCACTGTCACGGCACTGGTAAAGAACGGTGTATGTTGAATAAACCCAGCCAGTACAAATCCGACCGCACCCGCCGGAATGGCGGTAAGCAAGATGTTTTTCGCCAAACGATAGTTGCGATGTTTCACAATATCAACAATAATGCCGGCGATTCGCTTCCTGAAGAAGACAAACAGCGCCAGCATGGTGCCTATGTTAATGAATTCAAGGAACAGATGATCGCCTGCACCAGACAGGAACGTTTGAGCGATAACTAAGTGCCCCGAGCTACTAATTGGAATAAACTCAGTAAGCCCTTGGATAAGCCCAAGTATCACCGATTCGATCCATTGCCACGCTGCCTGCATATTATTTCAGTCTACTACACCTCCCTCCCCTGTTTCAACATAAGCGTTTCAGGTATAGTAATGCGTATGGCAGCTAATACTGAAATCGGTTTTATATCTGAATACATTCTCGATTTTATTGAGCACCTTGAGGTTGAGGGTGGCCGAATGCCCAAAACGGCTGAGAATTATGAATTCTATCTTAATCGTTTTGTTGAATTTACCGGCGACATCACCCCGGATCAAATCACGGCTGAAGTTATTCGCAAGTATCGACTGTGGCTCAATCGCTATAAATCTGACAATGGCGAAGCACTAGCGATGATTACCCAGTCCTATCACCTCATTGCCCTCCGTGGCTTCCTAAAATACTTTTCTCGGCGCGACATCCCCTCACTGGCGCCCGACAAAATCGAGCTCCCTCGCACACACCGTAAGCAAGTGACGTTTCTCCATTATGATGAGGTCAGTCGACTACTCGAACAAGTAGACACCAATGAGGAATCGGGCCTGCGCGATCGAGCTATTTTAGAGCTGCTCTTTTCAAGTGGGCTCCGTGTCTCAGAGTTGGTCAATCTTAATCGTGACCACATCAATACGAAGCGCCGCGAATTCATGGTGCGCGGAAAGGGCCAAAAAGACCGACCCGTCTTTATTAGTAAAGCTGCCGCTGAATGGGTTGAGCAGTACCTCGCTGTACGCCACGATAGCCTCGTCCCGCTGTTTATTAGCTACAGCCGTAACGTAACTCCAGACACAAGTGGTGATTTCCGACGCCTCACTGCACGCAGTATTCAGCGGATGATAAGCAAATACGCTCGGTTGGCGGGTATCACAAAGCACGTCAGCCCGCACACCATGCGCCATAGTTTTGCTACTGATCTTTTAATGAACGGCGCCGACCTCCGGAGTGTTCAGAGTATGCTGGGGCACAGCAACATCTCAACCACGCAAATTTATACACACGTTACCGACGCACACCTCAAAGATGTCTACGAACAGTTTCACAGCGAATCTTCAACGAACTAATTAAGGAGTACACGTTCCTGGGTAGTACGTCGTGTCACTGACGGCAAAGTCTTTACAGAAATTACCTGTCACATCAACGGCTGCATCAGGGAATGGGAACTGCGTATCGTAAAGATCAACTCGGCTCTGGACGCGGCGGAACATATCGTTCGCTCGTCCCGTCGAATCAATAGTTGGCTGCACACCACCAAATTTCACAAGTGTCGATGGGCCGCTTGGGTTGCTCCGAAGCAGCTCAACCTTGAAGTGCGCGCTGTTGTAAAAGGCAGCCAGGCGCAGATAGGCCGTTCGATCCGTTCGCCCTACGGTATATGGCAAGTGCACCACTAATGAGCAGGCGTAGGTTGCAGTATTAAATGAACTTGCACACGATACTGGTAACGGTGAGTCCGCAGGGCTATCAGGAAGTGGCAAACTATCGGGGTTATTCATATCTCTACGAACATCGCGGTCTACGATTGATATGAACGAGTTCCCCCCACTCCCAGTTGGATACATAAAGACTGAGTTGGTGTTACTTTCCTGCGCGCCACTCGCGCCAACCGTGCCATCAAACTGCGGAAGGGTAAAGTTCGTCCCTACTTGAATGGTCTGCGCGCGCAATACTGATGGGCGGTTATCGGCATACTTGCCGTCACCAATGAGCTGTTGTGGTGGGTTGGCAGCGTTGCCTCGATCTATATCAGTCTTGCCACTGGCCACATCGTCTTTACGGAACCAGCTAATGCGCACTTGGTCATAGAAAACATCCTTACCGGTTGCTGGGTCTTTTTCTGGCACGAGTGGCACCACCCGAGATTCACCTACTGGCAGCTGGCCAACCACATCATCGGTATCGAGTTGCATGGTCACACAGGTGTAGGCTTGATTCAGCTCACGATCAACACTTGAAGTTCGCGTTTGAACGACCACTTCTCCGCTCCCACTTCCGGTATTTACGATACCAGAGCTTCGGAGCGCAGTATTACAGCTGGTATTATTTATAACCGCAGCCGCACTTAAGCAGGCAGACGAAGAACTTATGCATTGTCGCTGATACCATGCCAGCGCGCGCTTGGCGTCTTCGGTACCGGCTTGGGCTGAATCATAAGCGTTTCTTGATAAATTACTATTTACCGCTCGTTGTTGGTCATCTACCATTAATCGACCAAAACTTAACGCCACAACACTGAGGAGGAGCATCGCAAATAAGACGACAAACAAAGAAACGGCGCCAGATTGTTTTTGAGTACTATTTTTATTCATTTTACTTTATCCCCCTATATTCCCAGCGCGAACGGTAAAGCTGTAATCCTGTAGTACACAATACTGTAAGTCAGCAGCTGGATCACCTGGCTCGCGACACGCACTATAATCATCTTTCATAGCTCTATAGTTACCACTTCCTAGTATAAACGTCATGGTATACAGTCGCTGCTTTGTAGTGACATCTTGCGCCTGCGGATCTGCAATCATAGTAAACCCAAAGATATCGAGACTGCGATCGCCTTCAGGGAGAAGCGCGTTATAGTCACCGTTAGGGATAACAACCGTTGCTGCAGTACCATCGCCATTTAGTGCGCAGTATTGTTTAGTCTGATCAACAACCTTACCTACCCGTATAACTCGGCCGGTATCAACCCGAGTGAGCTGTGGCTCATTGTCCTGTACTGCTTTACCGTAATTCCATACATAGCTTACACTGCCCGTGCAAAGACGACCACCAAGGATTTCACTCGAAAGCGGTTTCTTCACTGCTACGAGGTCAGCACTTGGATCGATCTGGTTTGATGCCATAATGACTCGTTTAAACTCGTCAGTCATCTCACGGCCAACCAAATTCACTTCCTTAATGGTCAAACCCTTATTGTAGGTTTGGGCTGCATGCACCACCGCTGTCATAATTGCCAGCAACAACACTGAAATACCCGCCATAGCGACCATCAACTCAACCAGTGTAAACCCTTTTTGTGTATTCTTAGCGTGGATCATACAGCCTCACAATCGTTCCTACATTTGATGGCACTGGCACGCCTACAGTTGTCCAACAGGCTCGTACATGAAAGTCGATAAACCCAAGGCGGCCCGATGCTGCAGGGGTGCGAATACCTTCGATCCAGATACCGCGCAGTGACACAGGCGAGTTAGCGCCCGATGGATAGGTGGCTTGAGCATATGTAGTAGCCGTCAAAAGACTAGCTGTATTGTCTTGTACGCGTGCCATGCGGGTATTAAGACCAAAGCTCCCCGCAGGCGCTGGTGAGGGGCAACTGGTCACACCAGAATACGGGCTCGCTGAAGTGAGTCCAGCACTGGCAACTTTATCGAGCACCTTCTGATACTCCTCTCCGGGTGAGGTGGCGCCGTCGGACAGATTGTACGTCACTCCATTAGAATAATTTGAAACATACGATTCGTGCAAAAAACGCAGTGTCTGAGCTTGGGCATCAAGCTGCTCATTCACCTGAGAAATCTCATAGGTCCGAAGGGCGGCGGCACTGCTTTGGTTCAGTGACGTAAAAGTCATGACGAGTACACTACTAAACAGCGCAACGGCAACAATCACCTCGATGATAGTATCGCCGCGTTCTGATGATCTATGAGCTAACATTGTGTACCAGCCCCCTCATCATCAAGCTGCTCATTAGAAACGATTTTTATAGCCGTCGGGCTGGCGGCAAATGATTCAAGCCGAATTCCTGCGCGACCACCTGCTCCAATTAATCCAACCGGATCAACGCACATAGTGCGACTGCCACGACCAGCAATCGTATCCTCATTGATAATCATGTTCCTAATAAATGAGGGGGCTGCGGTTGTACTCAAGCTTGCGAGTGTTACTTCAGATGGAACGTTATTGGACGAAAATACATACACCTGTCCAGTTTCAGGAGAACGCACAAATAAAATTGCAATTTCCCGAGAACTGCCAGCGGGTCGCATGTAAGGCCCCTCAATTGGCCATGCGAGACGAACCCCCCACTCTAAAGTAGACCGTGCAACATTCTTGGTGTCGAGATTGAGAGCATAGCGCGTACGAAGCGCATCAACGTCATCTGGCGGTACAACACCGCTCGTCACCGTCTGGTACGCGGTTACAGGATAGGAGCTAACTGCTGAATTACGAATAATTACGTACCGACCTGCGATAGTACACGTACTCTGACCTCGACCTTCGCTTGAGCCAGCTGGAGTATCAATAATTGCACCGAATGTATTACACGTTAGCACACCCGACGAGCGGTTATTCTGTACACTCGTCGTCGCAGCAAATTGGTCTTGAAGCGTATTCTTGAAGCTTTGTACGGCATCACTATAGCGCTGATTGTTCAAGTTCGTTCCGATACTGGCCATTAACCCCACCATAAGAAGCGAAGAAATTGCTAAAAAGAGCATCAGTTCAATAATCGTAAATCCGCTCACCCTACTAGCCATATATGCGCCTTATTATAGCATAAGCATTTTGTTTACATACCCAAGTGTGTTAAATAGAATATCACTGCTTGCAGCCCTAAAAACCAGGCCGAAACGGTACCAGCAATCAGCATGGGGCCAAACGGTACGTGGGCATTGCGCTTTAGTTTACCGACGAGCATGAGTGGAATCACAATAAGGCAGCCGATTAAGTTGGCGAGGAAAAGCGCTAGAAGTGCAAGCTGCCAGTTACCAAGCAATAGCCCGAGGCCAATACCTAATTTTACATCGCCAAACCCAATCCAGCGGCCCTTAGAGACAACAAATAGTACTGCGTACAGCCCACTGAGTACCCCTACCGCACCGATAGCTTGTATGGCCACCTCTAAGAATGAAGTACCCTGCGCTATCCGTACTGCAAGCATAGCCAAGCCTACTACTGCTAATGCCCAGGTGTACTTATCGGGTAGCAAAAACCACTTCGCGTCATAGGCAAACAGTACGCCCATAATGACGCCGGCGACAAGCCAGAGGATAAAATGCGCAACCTCAAGTGGTGTCCCGAGGGCCAAGGGCCAGAGTACGTATGACAAAACGAAAAACGCAGCCATTCCGAGCTCTATCAACAGTTCAAAACTCCCTATTGGTTTTCGGCAGTTTCGACACTTTCCCTTAAGAGTGAGCCAGCTAACTACGGGGATAAGGTCATACCATCGAAGCTGATAATTACAGTGTAGGCACTGCGAACGGTCGCTCAGCGCAGAGTGAGACGTCAGTTTCTTTAACCGTGCATATTCCTTTTTATCGTAAGTCTCGTGCTGCTGCTTATCAATCGCGAGCTGTCGAGCCCGAAGCCGCCACACAGTCGCACCTGCAAAGCTTCCAAAGCACAACCCAAGAAGCACGAGGGCGCTATAGACTGCAATTTCCATACGCCTCATGATAGCAGTTATGCTTAGATAATAAAAGAAGCGCCCTATGGCGCTCCTTTCGAAATGTTCTGCTAACTATGGCTTGTTAACGCTTTGGCAGAAGTACCCACCGTTCTCGAGCATAATACGGAGTGCACCTGCGCGAGTATTTGTAGGAGTGATTGTGGTAATGTTTTCACCGCTACATGATGCTGAGCGAATGTACTGCACTTGACCAGCAGTTGGCCTGGTTGTTGCTGTCGTAGAGCCTGCAGTGTACGCTGAACCTGAGGTTGGATCTTTTAGATCTTTTGCGTATGTGGTAAGGAAACTTCCAAACGCAGTTGATGCTGGCAAGTTTCCACCGTTGTTCGTCTGGTAGCTTGTCATTTGGCTTGAAATCTGAGCGACGTCATCGCGACGTTGTGTGTCGCGTTGACCGCGTTGCAACGCTGGAAGCGCAATGAAAACCATCAGGAAGATAAGTCCTGCGATCGCGAGGACCAAAACAACCTCGATGATTGTAAATCCCTTTAGTGTTTGACGTTTGTTCATTGGAGTAATCCCACCTTTCATGAACATATTAATACTGGTTACGTTTATACTAGCGCAGTACTTTCTATTTGTCTATACTTTTACACCACCAATTAATGCATAAATTGGGAACAGTACTGCACCGACCATTCCACCAGCCACAACAGCCAGTACCACCATCAATAGCGGCTCAATTAAGGTAGAGATAGTACGGATCTGTTCATCGAGCTCATCTTCATATACTTGTGCTACCTTTCCAAGCATTTCATCAATACGGCCAGATTGCTCACCAATCTTAATCATTTGTGGTACAAATGAGCTAATAATTGTCTCTGTCTCGAGGGCTGATGACAACGCCTTGCCGCCTTGTACCTTTGCGGCTGCGTTTTGAATCGCCTTTGCAACGTGCACA
>JBIIRX010000020.1:0-13869 GCA_044341315.1 Saccharimonadales bacterium (SeqCode) | reverse complement strand
ACCCCAAGACGTTGAAGCAGATGACAAGCTCATCGGGCCGTTTAGTTTTCGCCAGTTTATCTACCTGATTATCGTAGCGATGGCAATTGCACTGGGGTGGGCACTAGCACAACTCTTTATCCCATTGGCAATAATAGTCCTCCCGGTTGTGGTATTCTTTGGCGCGCTCGCATTACCGCTTCGTAAAGATCAGCCGATGGAAATCTATATGGCTGCGATTGTTTCATATTACTTGAAGCCTCACCTGCGTAAATGGGATCCGGAAGGGGTAGAGACGCTTATCGAGATTGCCGCACCGAAAACTGTTGAAGTACAGCGTACCAAAGACCTTACCCAGTATGAAGCTCGTGAGCGCTTAAGTTACCTCGCAAATATCGTCGATACTGGCGGATGGGCAATTCGTGGTGTACAAGCACCCCTTGGCGCGACATCATCGGTAACGAATGATGTTTATATGGAAGCCCAAGGGGTAACTGATGTCCTCGATACAAATACAGCTGTCGCACATACTATTGATCAGATGATGAACCAGAGTGCAGCACGAATGCACGAACAGGCAAAGGAGCGTATGATGGCAGCCGCGGCTGCATCGGAACCTGTACTAGCACCCGCGCCAGCTCCTACGATTATTCCTCAACAGCCGGTAGCACCAGCTGTTCCACAAAAACCATACCAAGCGCCACAGCCAGTTCGAACGCCCCAGCAAACCTATCAAATTCCCGATCAGCCGCAGCCAGAACCACAGCATCTTGAGTACAATCCGTACCCAACCTTCCATCAGTCGATTATTCAGCCCCTTAACGATGTAGCCCACGAAGCAAAAGATGATATTGTTGAACCTGTTGCACCTGAACCACAGAAAGCCACTAGCGATAACCCTATCGCTCCTGATATAATGAATCTTGCAAACAACCCTGATTTTTCTATTGAGACGATTGCGCACGAGGCCGAACGAATACAGAAGAAAGCCGAAACAAAGCCGTCTGACGAAGTATTTATTTCACTTCGATAGGTGAATCAGCTAAAGGAGTGGGATTCGAGCAAGGGTATGCCGCCTAATAATTCACCCTATAACCAACCCCAGCCAAATGGGTATCCTCAACCTGCGCAGTATCCTACGCAGGCTCCTCAAGTACCGCAAATGCAGCCAGCGGCTCCGCAAGGCCCTGTAGCGCCGCCGACAAAACCTACCCCTAAGAACCCGAATTCAACCCAAAGTACCCTGCAGCTCTCCGAGGTGCGCGATAGTATGGTGATTATGATTGATGGGTCATTTCGTGCGGTTGTAGCGTGTAAATCGATTAACTTCGACCTTATGAGTGACCGTGAACGAGAAGGGGTAGAGTATAGCTACCAGAACTTCTTGAATTCATTAAACTTCCCAGTGCAAATTTTAGTTCGATCAGAAAGAGTTGATATTGGACCGTATATTGAAAAGCTCATCGCCACGCGTCGTTCACAAGATAACATGCTGCTTGGCGTGCTGATGGATGATTACATCAACTTCATCGACGCACTCGCAAATGAAGCGAATATTATGGAGAAGTCATTCTATATTGTTGTGCCGTACTTCCCAGCTGGTGATGTACAGAACCTCGTCGAGCAGGGGAAAGGCTTCTTTGGAAAGCTTTTCGCCAAACCCAAGAATACCATTACCCACATCGATAATGCCGCTTACCAAAAAGCTAAAGAAGAAATCAAGCACCGCGTTGATGCGGTCATGGCCGGGTTGTTTCAAATTGGGGTACAAAGTGTGCAGCTCGATACCAAAGCATTGGGTGAGCTGTATTACAACTACTACAACCCAGACACTGCGGTTCGTCAGCCACTGGGTGATTTCGAAGATGTCGCGGCCACCTTTGTGAAGAAGGCACCAACCAATCCGCAGCCAAATGGAGGGCTTCAGTAATGGCACGAAAACAAAACCCGAGTGATATCGCTGCACAGCAACAAGCACAAGAACAAGCTGAGGTAGAGGCAGCATTCCTCAAGGGCGTTTCAACCCTTCGCGACCTGATTGCGCCAAGTAGTATTGAAATTCACAGCTCCTACTTCCGCCTGGGAACAAAATATGGCCGAACACTGTATGTGTACGGCTACCCGCGTGAAATTTATACCGGTTGGTTAAGTTCCATTATTAATATCGACGAAGTACTCGACATTAGTATGTATATTTATCCGGTTGAGAGCCAAGTTGTGCTTAACAACCTACGTAAAAAGGTGACGCAACTTGAAGCATCAGCCTCGATTAACAACGAGAAGGGGAAGGTGCGCGACCCAGCCCTTGAAGCCGCTATTAATGACGCCGAGGAACTTCGTGATCAAATTCAGGTAGGTGCCGAGCGTTTCTTCCGTTTCGGGCTCTATGTTACCCTCTGGGCGGACAGTATGGATGAGCTCAATTTCGTACAGCAAAAGATTGAAACCATCTTCGGACAGCAAATGGTGTTTAGCAAAGTAGCTTCATCGCAGCAGGAGCAGGGTTTAAATAGCTCGATTCCACAAATGTCCGACCAGCTACAAATTCGACGTAATATGAATACCGGTGCGATTAGCACCAGCTTCCCATTCACCAGTGCTGACCTCACGGATAACTCTGGTATTTTGTATGGAATTAACATGCACAATAATGGGTTGGTTATTTTTGACCGCTACAGGCTCGAGAATGCCAATATGGTGGTCTTTGCGAAATCTGGTGCCGGTAAGTCATTTACCGTGAAGTTAGAAGCGCTTCGAACCATGATGCTGGGTACGGAAGTGATTATTATCGACCCAGAAAACGAATACCAAAAGCTTGCGGAAGCGGTTGGTGGAGCGTATGTTCACTTAAGCCTTAATTCGCAAACGCGTATTAATCCGTTCGACCTCCCCCGAGTAATCGATAGCGATGAAGCCTCCGATTCACTTCGAGCAAACCTTGTGACGCTGCACGGACTTTTCCGTTTAATGCTCGGGGGTGCGCAGGCAACCGCCAGTGGTTCACTTATGCCGGCACTCACACCGGCTGAAGAAGCCGACCTCGACCAGGCACTTATTGATACCTACGCCCGTGTTGGCATTACCAGTGATCCACTGACACACAACTCGGTGCCGCCTACCATTTCTGACCTCTACGACACGCTACTCCACATGGGCGGCAGTGGCCCCGGTCTTGCACAGCGGCTCCGTAAATATACCACCGGAACCTTCGCTGGTATTTTCAGTCAACAATCGAATATTGATATTAACAACCAGATGGTCGTCTTTAATATTCGCGACCTTGAGGACGAGCTTCGCCCGGTCGCAATGTACATTGTACTGAGCCATATCTGGAACATTACCCGTACCGACCAAAAGAAGCGTATGTTAATTGTCGATGAAGCCTGGCAGCTGATGAAATACGAAGATTCAGCCAACTTTATGTTTAGCCTTGCGAAACGAGCTCGTAAGTATTTCCTCGGACTCACGACCATCAGCCAGGACGTTGAAGACTTCGTGAGCAGCAAGATGGGACGAGCAATTGTTGCTAACAGTTCGATGCAACTCCTCCTCAAGCAATCTTCGAGTGCGGTTGACGTGCTCGCAGATGTATTTAAGCTGACTTAATAATAAAAAAAGCGTCTCGCTAACTTCCCAATCGGGCAAGGTTTGTTCTTTGCGGGCCAAAGCCACGTCCACATTAGTATTCAGGCAAGCCAAACTGAACAACAGCTTATTACCACCAATCCCCAAGCTCGTGTTCAGCAACCACCAACAGGGGTGTAAAAGCGCGCAATGTGCGTATAATAGGGAATAGTTATGCCACCCTCGGGAGAGAACCAACCAGACGAACGTAATATTGGCGATGATAAATATCGACAGCTTGTTAATGAACCTACTTCCCAAGGTATCGAGAATCAAGATGATGGCGCAGGTGCTTTAAATAAACGCGAAAAAGAAGCAGCTTCTTCAGAAAATAATTCTGGAAACTTAAGAGATCAAGAATCTAATAGTGCACCTCCAATTCGCAGTACATACGGACAAGCAAAAAAGGTCGTAAAAGGTACTATGTCTCTCAAAAAAAAGAGTGGTATTGCAGGTGTTATTGTCTTTCTTTTAGGAATGGTAGGTATTGGTGGGGGCTTACTCACTCCCGGTATCGGACTTGTTCAATTAAAAGAAGTATTTACGACTGATTTAAATGACCAACTTGCAGCTATGGATATTCGTGGTAATCATGTGTTTAGAGCCCGATTACAAGGTATGTCGAAAGGTGTGTGTACTGGCGTACAAATTAAATGTCGCTTTACGAGTATGAATAAAAAACAAGTCGAGCTCTTTAAGAAGAACGGCTTCACTATCGCTGACGAAGATATTCAAAATAAGCCGTTCGGTAGACAAGTGATTACAAAAATGATTGCGCCTGATGGTACGGAAATTAAGAATCCAGCTGATCTCACTCGGGCACGCGCCAACAACGTAGAGGTTCGTCGAGCTATGAACCGAGTTTTTAGCCCTTTGTATTACAGCCTGTCTGATAAAGTTGCGAATACATTTCTGGCTGAAAAAGGTACTGATAAACGCAAAAAAATTACCGGTTCTACAGATGAAGAACGTAAGGAAGGGTTAAAAGAAGAAACATCTGGGAGTAAAAAGACATCTGGGGCGGGGGTAATGGTTGATGAAACTGGTAGGTATATCACCGACGAAAATGGTAATAAAGTCTATGAAAACGACGAAAAAACTGCCGATAGATTCAAAGAGTTACAAGAGAAAGCAGCTGCAAATAGTCAAAAGCTTTCAGGTGGAGGTGGTAAGCTGACTGGGAAAGTAATTGCCGGTGTCGGTATGGGAGTAAGTATTCTTGGTGCTGCAGATACCCTTTGTACAGTCTATAACGTAAGCCGTGGTATACAAGCGGCCGCAAAAATGGAGCGTGCCCAACAACTCATTCAATATGCGATGGTTATTAATTCTGCAGCTGATTCTATAAAAGCAGGTGATGCAAAACCTGACGAAATTAATTTTGTGATGAACAAAATTACCGCGGTTGATAACAGGGAACAAATTATGTCTCCAAACGGATTAATTGCTAACCCAATGTATAAAAAATCCGGATTTGATTCGCCTGGGTATAAAACAGCTTCCTATAATGAGGCGCCGAATTTAACACCGCAATCTCAGCAGTATATGATAGGTGGCGGTACAACTGGAGAACTGCAATCATTTATTGATTCAGTTCAAGAAAAAATAGGGGGCAACCCACGTCAAACATGTGGAATTATTCAAAGCCCTTGGGTTCGTGGTGCGGGGTTAGTTGTGGGTGTACTCGCTTCAATTGGATCGGTAGGCTTAACGACAATCGCTGGAGTGGCAGCAAGTAGCGTTATTAGTTTTGCATTACCATTCTTACAAGCGACACTCGGTGATATTATTGCCGGTGAAGTTGTGGGTGGTGATATTGCGGGGGTCGATTCAGTCGATGCATACTTTGCGGGTTCAGGTGCTCTATTGGGTGGAATCGCTATGAAACGCGGACTCGCTCCAGCAAGTAAGGGAAAACTGAAGAATTATATTGCTGCAACCGCAGAATCACGGAGTGAACTAATTGCATTGCAAAAAGAAGATGCGCTAAAAACACCGTTTGATGCTATGAATCAATATACATTCACCGGTACGCTTGTACGTTCCCTTTACCCAACATCACTTAGTATTCAGGCAAATGCTAGTAGTGCACTTATGAGCGTCGGATCAATTCTTTCGTTAGGGTTTAAAGGATTATTTCAGTCAGCTCACGCTCAAGAAACATTTAACGACCTACGGTATTCAAAGTGCGTCGACTCTGGATATAAAGAGGTGGGCATTGATGCTGATATTTTCTGCAATCCACGCTACGCCCTGACAACCGAAGAGCTCTCGATGGATACAGAAACAGTCGTTGATTATATGTATGCGAAAGACTACATAGCTTCCGACGGTCAGGCAAAGGGTCTTTATAAAGAGTTTTTAGAAAAATGCGTTAACCGTGAAGATGGGTGGGGAGAGGCGAGCGAAGAGGGTGGGAGTATTGGACTCGAATGTATCGACGATCACGCCGAGACATATGCTGACATATCGTATTTTCGAGTATTTACAATAGATTCCTCAATCAATACAGCAATGGATGGTGATACCGCAGTCGGCACTGGTGCGAGTGAAAATCCGACAACAAATACAGGCCGCCCACCAGAAGGGGTAGATAAGAAACTCGGTTGGTCGCTTGCGCCAAATACTGGCGTTGATGTATCAAATTACCCTTGTGATTCTAGAACACCTGTATTTATGGAAAAGTATACGAGTCCTCGCTTTGACTATTCGATGAAACTTTGTATGATATCGTTCAATACAAATACCAATGCCAATGCCAATGGAAGTAAGTCGGTAAACGCTCTTATATCTACAAATCTGATGAATATGTTTGAAGCCGCTCGAGCAGATGGGGTAGAGCTGGGGTTAGAGGATGGTATGCGACTCGATGGTGGGTCAACTCGTTATTACTCTGAACACGCAACCGGATTAGCGTTCGACCTTAAAACAGCTACTACAGGTACGATTTGTTTCAATGGTAACTCAGCGAGCGGTTACGGTACAAAAGATCGAGCTGAGGCTGCTTGTAAAGCAAAGGGTGGAAAAGAATATGAAGCCTACACCTGGCTCAATAACAACGCTTCTAAGTTCGGCTTCTATAATTTTGACCCAGAGCCGTGGCACTGGTCAACGAGTGGGGCATAGAAAATGACTGAAAAGAGCATTCTTAAAAAAGCTTTTCACTACATACGTTATATTGTAGTACTCGTTTTGGTCGTTACTTCTATTCCGATACTTAATACTGCAACCGCAAAAGCCGAAAACTGCGACACAGTGTACTATAGCGCTAATGATATTGTCTGGTACAACCCCTGCGAAACCTGCTCAACCAGCGGACAAAAACTTCTTGGTACAACGAACGAGGAGAAGATTTTCAAGTGGCTGACTGCGAAAGGGTTTAATGCAGCCCAGGCCGCTGGTGTGCTCGGGAATATTCAAGTTGAATCAAGCTTTAATCCGTTCCGTATGCAAACTACGTATAGCGAGCAAGGGATTGAAGCGGTATTACCAGTAGATCAACATAGCGATTACAATCGTGCGTTCGGGTTAGTTCAATGGGATGGCAGTCGTCGGCAGCAAGTACTACGGCAGATTGAAGACAAATACCCGGATTTTAAAGCTGATATTAATGCCTATGGAAAATCAGCCGATGGCTACAAAAATGCCGATACAAAAAATGATGAATACTTAGCATTTGAACTCGAATTCTTATACCAAGAATTAGAAAATGGGTATAAATCAGTATTTGAAGCTATTAAAGCCCAACCTGATACCGAGGCAGGTATGCGCGAAGCAGCCGGTATTTGGAATTCACGCTATGAGGTTTCAGCAGATTCAAATGAGAACCGCGCAAATAATGCCAAGGTGTATTATGACCAGTTTAAAGATGCCGCCGCGCCACAATCGGCTGGTGGGTCATGCAGTAGCGGTGAACCAGCCGGGGAAGTCGTCTGGTATTCACAAACTGATGCGCGCTGGGCGAATATTGGCTATGCCGGGTCTACTATAGGCATCGCAGGCTGTGGTCCAACCTCTATGGCAATGATTCTTGCATCACTGGTTGATAAGAATATTACCCCTGTAGATGTTGCGGCTGCAGCAGGCACCCAGGTAGGTGAGACCGCACATGGTGAATTGATTAGAGGAGTAAATGAAAAATGGAATCTGAATATCAGTGCTACGGATATAGGTTTCGATGCGGCCGTTGAGTTTGTAAAATCCGGTAAAGGCTTCGTATGGATTGGCGGTAAAGGCGAAGCTCCTTACACGAAGGGTGGTCATATGGTTGCGATGGTCGGAGTTACTAGTGATGGCCAGATTACCATTGCTGATCCAGCCGGAGATATGACGGGGCATCAACGAATCGGTAATTATCCAGCTTCGCAAATCGCCGCAGGTGGCGGGGCATTTTACGGAGTGCCTAAAAAATGATGCGACGTCGAACAGTCATAATCATACTGGTACTCTCTTTATTTATTATCGTGCCACTTATTCTCTGGGGTATCTCGATAAGTAGGCAATCGTCTTCAGATGGCTCAGTTATTCGTGACCGCGACACGGGGGAAGTGTATGATTCTAAGGAAAATAACATCGAAACTGGTGGGTCGGGTGTCGCAACTGGCTCTGCGGTCTTATTTGGTATTGAACCGCTCTCTAAACAGCTGATTGAGCAGAAGAAGGGTGTTGGATACATTGATTCAGTTAAACAAGCCCTGTGGGATTTTGATACCAAACGGGCCGATGGAAAATTAAAGAGTATCACTATACAGCCGCAAAGCCTTACCTACGGTACCGATGCTATTACCGGAACAATCCGTCTTGATCAATCCGACATCACACTTCCGATCACTATCACACCGTCTCGGACGAACGCCGCGGCAATCGTAACGATAAATGAAAAGGGGAGTGGTTATGATGGCACATTTGTATATGTAGGTAAGATAGACGTTCCACAAAACCTTCTCTTCACTATTAAACAAAAAAATACTCAATCTTCTGACCTTAGTATTGATACGTACGAAGGGTATCGTGAAGCCGCCTTGAAATATATTGAAAGCATTGGCTATAACGTCCCTGATTTTAATATTGAATTTACTAACTATACGAGTCCATTTTAATGAAACGAGTTATCCTCTTATTTTTGGCATTAACTATCACCGTAACTGGAATTGGTATTGCGTATTGGTATTTCCAAAACAAACCGGTCGCATTCACGCTTGAGCAAAGTGGCTATCGTGTGGAAATTTACGGAGAAAAAGAGAACCGATTAAGTACATTGACCAGTTCGGATACCGTACGGCTTACTGAAGGGAGTTACAGTTATAAGATAATTGGTGACAATTATGACCCAGAGGCAGTTGCTTTTGACGTAAAGGGTAGTACAACGAATATTACCGTCACCCCAAAACGCTCACAAGCCTATTTAGACTCGCAGTTAAGCAGTGAACGAAGCGTAATTACAGCAAGCCTACAACAAGCGTTTCCGTCGATTTCATATACATTTACAACGCTTAAATTATACGAACAAGGTCAGTGGGCGGCCGGTACACTGCAATTAGTCGGTAACCCGCGACAGCTTCCTGATACCTATCGGTTTATCCTCGAAAAAGTGGGGAGTAATTGGACGGTGCGTGTTTCTCCGCGCATTGTTATAACGGTATCGGATTTTCCAAATATCCCTAAAAGTATCATCTTCGACTTATATAGTGCAAACTCACTATAATTCGATATGAAGTACTTCATCACTGGCATGGCTGGTTGCTGAAGTAATGATAATTTGGTGACCTTTTAGCTGATTGGTTAAAAGCTGTTGACGAGTTGCGTCAAGCTCGGAGAAAACATCGTCGAGCAAAATAATTGGTTGTGTATCAATAAGACGCTCTATGATTTCCACTTCCAAAAACTTTAAGGCTAATACAATTGTACGTGCTTCACCGCGAGAGGCGACCGAAAGGGCAGGGGTGTTATTTATATGAAAGATAACGTCATGACGGTGTGGACCAACCGACGTATTGCCAAGATGGCGATCGCGACTACTATGCGCATGAAGTTCATTGAGTAGTTTCTGTTTGACGTCACCAACAAACGTATGTGAGTAGTGAATTGAAACGTCGTCCTTCGTGCCGGCAATTTCTTGGTAGCGCTGCGCTATTTGCTGGTTGAGTTGCTCTATAAAGGCAATCCGCTGCTCAATAATAAAGGCGCCATGTTCCGCTAAGGCGACATTCCACGCAAATAGCTCGTCATCGTGTATATACGAGCTTTTCAGAAGGTTATTACGCTGTTTGAGGGCTCGTTCGTATTTACGCAGCGTCGGGCCATAGAGCGGATGTAATTGGCTGATAAAACGATCAATGAATTGGCGACGACGAGCCGGTGAGCCATGGAGGAGTCGCAGGTCTTCAGGCTCAAATAGCACTACTGGGTATTTTGCTTTTGCCGGAATACGAGCGGTTGTTTTGTCATCGATAATAAATTGCTTACGTGAGGTTGGGCGAGCAGGGTCGAATTTTACAACCCTAGTACTCAAATCGTCGAACGCACTGTCGATCCGCCACCATTCAGCATCTTTGCGGAGCATGTCACTGTCCGATCCCTTAAACGAACTCCCTTGAAGACAGATATATACCGCTTCTAATAAACTGGTCTTACCACTCCCATTCGCACCGGTAATGATTGTCACTTCAGGCGAAAGACGCAGCACATAGGCACTATGTGAGCGGATATTTTGCACCTGGAGTTTGTCAATTCGTGCCATAGCTAGCTTTTTAGCGGCATAATCACATGATAGTAGTTAGTGTTTTCGTCAGTCGCTTTTAAAATAGTCGGGGAGAGTTTACCACTAAAGCCAAATGAGATTGTTTTGGCATCAAGTACATTGAGTGCCTCGGCGAGATAGCGTGAGTTCAGTGTTACTTGTCCATCACCCTCGATATCAGCATCGAGTTCTGAGGTGTTTTCACCTAATTCAGACGCAATAGAGTGGAGGGCTACCGTTTTCTTATCACTATCAACGGTTACCGTGACGCTTCCACCAGATTCACGGGCAAATAAGCCAGCTACCTTAGTAACGCGAGAGAATTCAGCTTTATCCATAGTCGCCGTAATATCGAGTTGGGCTGGAATAAGTTGACGGTAGTCAGGGAAGTTACCGTCAATCAGGCGGCTAATTACTTCAGCTTCGTTGATACGGAAGCGGACTTGGCTGTCATCAAACAAAATATCAATCGTGTCACTATCATCGGTAATCGTACGGAGTACCTCTTGAAGTGTTTGAGTTGGGATAATGGCGGCCACGTCACTTTTTGTCTCAACCAGGCGGCGCTCCGAAAGTCGGTAGCCATCGGTTGCAGCCAGGTAGATCCAGCCTTCGTGTGAATGCCAATACACACCAGTGAGCACGGGTCGCGTTGAGTCTGAACTGGCGGTAATGATTGTTTGCGATACGGCTTGTTTAAATTCCTCGGTATTAATCGAATAACTTACCGAGTCATCTTCATTGATAGTGGGAAGCTCGGGGAAATCATCGGCAATCACACCATTAATGGTTGATTGATACTTTCCGCTGGTTATACGAATATTTTCGTTGGTGACTTTTAGTTCAATGTTTCCTTTTGGAAGGCTTGAAACAAACTCTGAAATAAGGCGCGCTGGGACGGTAATTGCACCAGGCCTAGCTATTTTTGCACCAATATATTGAGTAGTGGCGATTTCCAAGTTAGTAGCTGCAACCAATAACCGAGTACCATCTGTGCGTAAAAGAATATTACTGAGAATAGGTAACTGCGTTTTCGTACTTGCAACTCGACCAACTGCCGAGAGTGCTCTTGCAAAGTTTTCTTGGGTAACTGTGAGTTCCATTATTATGTATTCTTTCTTATTTTTTAATTCGTCTTAGTAATAATAGGCCCTGTGGAAAATGGGGAAAAGTACGATGTGAGAACTGTTAACTGGCTACATTGAACTGTGTATAGAAGTGGTGTAAAACTGCGAGTAAAGAGGGTATAAAACTGTGGTTGTACACGGTGGTGTGTGGTTGTATGTAAGGCGCGTAGGATACCTGTGTATAGAGCGCCACAGTTTGTACTATACACTTGGCACAGGTTGTACACATTTTTTACCCACATATTCACAGTGCTGTTATGCATATAAACGCTCCCGAATGGTATTTACTTGTTCCCGAATCGTGTAGTCGAGCTTAATAGCTTTCTCGATTTTCTCAACTGAGTGAATAGCAGTTGTATGGTCTTTTCGGCCGAGCTCGCCAGCAATCTTAGGGAAGCTCAGGTGAAGCTCACTTCGAAGAAGGTACATAGCAATCTGGCGAGGTGTTACGATATGTTTGTCGCGTTTATTCCCGCAAATTTCCTCAACCTTCAGTTGAAAATGTTTCGCGGTGTGGTCGATAATTTTTTTGCTACTGAGATGTTGTGGGCGTGACCGGCGTACATTACCGAGTAACCCCTCAGCAGTAGAAATGTCTGGGTCAACGCCGTGAAGTTCGGCGTAGGCCAGGAGCTGATTTAGGGCGCCTTCAAGTTCACGGATATTCGTCTTAATGTTGTTCGCTAAGAATTCGACAGTTTCTGAGTTTAAAGTTACCCCTGAAAGCCCAGCCTTTGCGGTAATAATCGCACAGCGAGTCTCGAAGTCAGGCATTTGAATGTCAATCGACATACCCATTTCGAAGCGGCTACGAAGACGTTCAGTAAGAGTGGGAATGCTTTTCGGTGGTTTATCACTCGAGATAATAATTTGTTTATTATTTTGGTGCAGGAAATTGAACGTATGAAAGAACTCTTCCTGCGTCTTTTCTTTACCAGCAATAAACTGCATGTCATCGATAATAAGTACGTCGACATTCCGATATTTATCTGAGAAGCCCTTTTTCTTGAAACGAATCGACTCAAGGAACTCATTCACGAAGGTTTCTGAACTCACGTACAGTACACGTGTATCAGGTGAGGTATTAAGGATTTCGTTGCCAATTGCCTGCATAAGGTGGGTTTTACCAAGGCCAACACCACCATAGAAATAAATTGGGTTATATTTTATACCCGGGTTGCTAGCAACTGCTTGGCTGGCAGAGTAGGCGAGGTCGTTACTTGAGCCAACGATGAAGTTATCGAAGGTGTAGCGAGGGTTTAAATTTCCCCGTGTCGCATGCGGAGATGCCTGAGGGCGATAGGCTTGCTGAGCCGATTGGGTAGGGGAGATAAGCTGTGACGCGTCGGGTGTGGTTTCGCGGCTGATTCGTGGCCGGCTCGCGTTGGTTGGAATAATATAGTCGATTGTTTGGGCGTGGATGTTGTTTTTCTGGAGGAGTTCACGCAGGAGTGGTTCGTATTTTACTTGGAAGTTCTTACGTATAAAGACATTTAATACTTCCATTGTCACGAGCTCTTCAGTAAAGTCGACAAGTTTTACCTTTTGCCAAAAAACCTCGAAGTTCGGCCCTTTAACGGTTAATTCAACTTCACCTAAGATGCTATGCCACAGTGCTTGTGCATCGCGCTGCATTGTTTATACCCTCACTCAACTTATTTGTAACTCCTTTTACTATACGTCAGCAACAAAGTTTTCCACAACCATAAATGAGTTGTGAAATTGTATGAACAGGGAGAGGGGAGTAAGGGGTACGATTTATACACAATTCATAGTCACCTCTGTTAAATTGTGGATAACTGTTGGGAAAATGGGGATAAATAATACATACAAATACAGAAAATGAAGAAAAATCAAGCAACTAAAGGAGTCTGAATTGATTTTAAAGGGTAAATGCGGTATACTAACTCAGATATGCCAAAACGAACTCACCAACCACACACTCGTCACCGTGCTAAAACACACGGCTTTCGTGCGCGTGTTTCATCAAAGACGGGACGCCAAGTATTAAAGCGTCGTCGCCTGAAAGGCCGCGCTCGTTTGACGGTTTAACCCTAAAATCACTCTCACAGGCTGAGGGTGATTTTTTATAGCCAGGTATACTATACTAAATACAGATGATCGCTTCTTTATTCCGTTTTCACGGCCACAACAGCCTACGCTATGTCTACTCAAAGGGCAAAGCTGTTCGCTCCCCGCTTGTCACAATTAAGTATGTACCGAATACTCATCGTAAACATCCACGATTTTCAATAGTTGTCAGTAAAAAAGTTATTAAATCTGCGGTTGGGCGAAACCGTATTCGCCGTAGATTGTATGAATATGTTCGTTTGAATATGGATCGTTTAGCTGATGTGCATGATGTAGTGATTATTTGTACATCTGCAGAGCTTCGCACAC
>JBIIRX010000076.1:0-13223 GCA_044341315.1 Saccharimonadales bacterium (SeqCode) | reverse complement strand
CCCTTATGCTCAGCTTTCAGAGCAACTTGATCAGTTATTTACGAAAGCTCAGCTGTATATATAGCCTAAAAACTGGTATACTTACTACTAGTAACTACAGTGAGGCCTACTTGTGAATATCTTTGACCTAATTATTGTCCAACCTATCTTTAACCTGCTTTTAGCTATTTATAGTATTGTTCCGTTTGCTGATTTTGGTATTGCGGTGATTATCTTTACGATTATTATCCGTTTTGCATTGTGGCCATTGGTCGTGCGCCAACTCCACCAAGTAAAAGCAATGCGAAAACTCCAACCTGAACTGAAGCGCATTAAAAAAGCGAGTAAGGGAAACCGTCAGCTAGAAGCAATGCAAATGCTTGAGCTATACAAAAAGCACGAAGTAAAGCCGTTCCGCTCGATTCTTATTCTGTTGATTCAGCTGCCTATCTTTATTGCCCTATTCCGGGTTATTCAAATCTTTACGAGTCATCGTGACCAAATTGGTCAGTACACCTATGGTTTCATGCAACAATTTGAGGTAGTAAAGAACTTGGTAGCCAACCCAGATACGTTCAATCATATGTTCCTTGGACTTGTTGATATTACACAAGCTGCCATTAGCAACGGAAGTGTGAATATTTTCCTGGTACTCTTGGCGGTTTTGGCTGCATATACCCAATATATTATTTCCAAGCAAACTGCACCTCAAACCACTGATAAACGCCTGCGCGATGTGTTAGCTGAAGCCGGTGAAGGGAAGCAGCCGGACCAAGCAGAACTCAACGCGGTTATGATGAACAAGATGATCAAGTTCCTGCCGTTCTTCATGTTCTTTATTATGCTCAGCCTGCCTGGCGCATTGGCACTCTACTACGTTACATCGAACGTATTTGCTGCGATTCAACAGCATTACCTCTTGAAGCGTGACGCTGAAGAAATGGATGCGCTCGCAGATCAACCTACTAAGGGTACTGGTAAGAAGGCAACCGCAAAGGCACGTGCCAAAGAGGCTCGTGAAGCTACTACGGTGAAAGCGAAAAAAGCTCCTGAAGCAGTGAATATTACGCGTATCAGTGCCAAGGACACGCCGCGAAAGAAAGGTGACGCATGAACCGAGAAGCCTCAATAGAATTTGCTCGAACCTATATTGCCGACCTCCTTACCTTCTTTGGGCTTAATGTCGAGGTAACGGCATCGGTTGAAGATGATGTTATTGAACTTTCTGTACCATCAACCGATAGTAATAGCCTGTTGATTGGGCGTGGTGCCGAAACACTCCGCAGCCTGCAGTTTCTCGTTTCTACAGTGCTTCGCAATAAAAATGCGGCCCTTACCCGCGTAAATCTTGATATCGCTGACTATAAACGTCAACGCGCCGATCGCCTCGCCGAGCAAGCCCGCGGTTGGATTGAGAATGTCCGTAAAACCGGTGACTCACACGTTGAACGCCTTAATGCTGCTGACCGTCGCATTGTTCACCAGGTGGCTACCGAATACCCTGATATTCGTACATTTTCTGAAGGCGAAGGTGCTGAACGCTCAATTACGATCGTTCAAGCCAGTAGCTAGCTCTAGCTATTCAATACGTCCATATACACAGCATGGGTTTCTTTTGCCATCTTCTTCCATGAGTATTTCTTAATTTGTTTATACCCCGACTTAGAGAGCCGGGTTCGTAGCGCATCGTTAGACAGGACTTGCTCAATTGCTTCGGCCATATCACTAGTATCTTCAGGGTCAAAATAGTATGCCGCCTGGCCATACACTTCTGGTAAACAAGTTGCGTTACTACTGACTACTGGTGTGCCGTAGCCCATGGCTTCGAGGCCTGGGAGGCCGAAGCCTTCCATGAGGGAGGGGAAGATGTAGGCTTGAGCGTGGGAGTAAAGCCAGCTTAGTTGCGCATCATCGACGAAATCGGTGAAGAGGATATTACTATACTTTCGCTTTTCGAAGTAGGCTTCATTAGCAAGTGCCGAGGCATTTTTTTTACCAACCAGTACTAGTCCAAGATCGGGATATTTTGCAAGGAGCAGTTGATGCGCATCGCCGAGGCGCTTGATATTTTTGTAATCGGATTGTTGGCCGACGTACATAATGTAGTTTTTGAATGGGAGGGGGTATTTTTTCGGAGCAATTGTCGCAACGTCTGAGGCCTCGTAAATAACGGTAATTTTTTCGTCTGAAACAGGGAAAAATGATTGGAGATCTTCTTTCGTATACTGACTAATGGCAATAATACGATTACTATCTTCGGTTACTTTTTTAAATACATATTTACCCACCTTTTGTTTGGCATGGTATACAAGCCAGTTCTTGTCGGAGTTGTAGGTTTTCAGAAGTGTTAAGTCATGCATTGTGGTGACTTTTTTTCCTCTGTACCCAATTGGCTGTTGCGGCATGCAAAAGTGCACAAGGTCGGCATTGAGTTTTTTGAGGAAACGACCAAAACCAAGCTGCTCACCAAATGAGTAATTATCAAAATCAGCAACGAGCACCTTGAAATTGTTGTTTCGAGGTTTCCAGAAATCCTTATCTTTAGCGCGAACAAGAATACTATAGCTGTTCGTTGTATCGACTTCTTGTAGATATGTTACGAGGCGCTCGACGTATCGGCCGGTAGTTGAATTGATGATTCGAGCGTCTATCGCGATATGTGCCATCAGTTGCTTTCTGGTGCCTTTTTGAAGACTAGTCGTGAGTAAAGGAGATAGTTCCATGTAAGTGATTCGACTGTTGCTATAAGTTTGGCAATGAACAGATTAATAGCTTCGTTATTGAGGTGCGGCGCTAATGTACTAGTGCTGATCCAGATAATGAGCGGCTGAATCACCCAAAGACCAATAATGGTAACAATAATAAACAGCGAAAATTGTTTCTTGGTATTGCCGGTTTTATTTTTGAAGGTAAACTGCTTGTTTACAAAGAAACTGACAATCATCGATAGGCCAGTAGAGAAGTAGTTTGCCACAATTTTATCGATGCCAGCAAACGTCAGTAAGAAAAGCAGCGCGAAATCAAGCGCCGTCAGCCCACCGCCGACAAATAAGAACCTAATTTTTTCGGCGTGCTTTTTTAGGAGTGCTTCCATTATGATATTCCTCAATTAAATAGAGTGGCCGTTGCTTGGTTTCATTGAAAATACGCCCTACATACTCACCAATAATACCAATTGAGAGCAGCTGCACGCCACCTAGGAAAAGAATAACGGCAAGTGTTGAAGGATACCCAGCGAGTTCATTTCCGAAGAAGATGGTTTGGAGGATAATAACAAGAAGATAGATGAAGGCGATAAGCGAAACCCCGACACCGACAAAAGTAGAAATGCGAAGTGGTGCAGTGGTGAATGATGTAATACCATCAATAGCCAGCTCGACCAACTTAAAGTAATTCCAGTGGGTTTCACCAGCAGCCCGCGGGTCGCGGTCGTAGAGAATTTCTTTTTTATGGAACCCAACCCAGCTAAACATTGCTTTTGTGTTGCGCTGAGACTCGCGGAATTCTTTGAGTGCCTCGACTACTCGCCTATCGAGCAGACGGAAGTCGCCGGTATCTTTTTGGATTGGGATATGAGTAAGTTTTTGAAGTGTCGTGTAATACATGCGCGATGTAAACTTCTTTAGAGCTGTTTCGCCCTCACGTGAACGGCGCTTCGCATACACATCGTCGTAGCCCTCTTCCCATAGTTTTATCATTTCAGGAATAAGTTCAGGTGGATCTTGAAGGTCGGCATCGATAATAACGGTCGCATCACCCTGTACATGATCAAGGCCAGCGATCATACCAATTTCTTTACCGAAGTTACGCGAAAGGTTGATATAGCTGACGCGAGAATCAGTTTCGGCATAGTCTTTGATAATTGAAAGTGTTTTATCTTTACTGCCGTCGTTTACAAATAGAAATTCAAACTCGTAGTTCTTCGTGTCGTTTGCGAGGTTAGCGAGGCGGGTGAAGAGATGTTCGAGAACGGGCTCTTCGTTGTAGGCAGGGATGAGGATGGAAATAAGTTTCATTACTGCTCATTATAGCCTATAAGGGGTGTAGAGCGTTATTCTTTACCGGTAAATAGTTTACGGAAACGGCGCATGCCCGTTTGTTCGGGTGGCAGATCAGGGTAGAGGATAGATGCGATGTACTCTACACTCACCTTTTTATTTTTTTGTATATGGATTCGTTCCCATAAAGAACTTTTCCAAAAATGACCTACACTCGCGAGCATGCCTTTAAACGCTGATAAGCCAGACCCATTTTTAATAGCATTACCAAATATGAGGACATATAGAAGTGCAAAGCGTAGCCCGACTTTTATAAGGAGCCTTCCAGGAATATTTTTCCAAAACAATAGAGGGAGGTTTTTAAATGTTTGATAGACAGTGAAGCCGGGGATTTTATTACTTGTTGCACCTTGTTTATGGTAAGCTACCGCCTCTTTGACGTAATACACCTTATGACCCGCGAGTTGCGCCCTAAAACTAATATCGGCGTCTTCATAGTACGCAAAGAAGGTTTCGTCAAAAAGTCCAATGTCTTTAAAAAGTGAGGTTTTGTAGAGTGAACTCCCACCTGAGGCCCCAAATACAAAGCCGGATTCGGGGGCGGTTTCAGCGAGCGCCCCTCGTTGTCGAGGAAAGGCAATTCCCCAGGTTGAGTAGAAGTCACCGGTGCTGTCTATTGTTTTACCGTCGGCGTGTAAGAGAAGGCCAGTGGTGACAGAAGCATTATTTGCTTCTGAAGCACCTATGAGACTTGAGAGCCATTTCTCATCGGCAACCGCGTCATTGTTAAAGAGGACTATAGCGTCGAAGTTATTTTCTAGGCCGTAGGTGATACCAGTGTTGACGCCGCCAGCGAATCCTTTATTGACGGGGTTGAAGAGAGCGGTAAGTTTATCTGGATGCTGATTGACGAGTGTATGGATCCGTTGCTTAGAGTCGTCCTTGGAGCCGTTATCAACAATAAGAATTTTATAGTTTTCATAACCTTGCTTTAAAAGCGTAGTAATACACTTCTCAGTATCTTCTATGCCATTCCAGTTTAGGACAATAATTAGTACGCTAGTCATAAGTATCTTTATAGTAGCGCATGATTACCTGCTACGTACAGCAAAACTCAAGTTCCACAATGATGGGTGGGAGAAAAGTGGTAGCTGGTGGTATAATTAGCTTTGAACTTATGAAACTTTCAAATGTATTTAGCAAGCGGAACCGAGTCCTATTACGTGAACTTGTTGTAACAGATTTTAAATTGAGGTACCAAGGGTCTGTTCTTGGGTATGCGTGGTCACTATTGAAGCCACTTTTCTTGTTTGCGATCATGTATGTCGTATTTGGTATGCTAGTTAAGCTAGGGTCTATAGAACATTACTCAGTATATTTATTACTTGGGATTGTTCTTTGGACCTTTTTTTCTGAGGTAACAAACCAAGGTATGAACTCGATTATAGGTAGAGGTGATTTACTTCGAAAAATAAACTTTCCAAAGTACATTATCGTATTGTCAACTTCTATATCAGCACTAATTAATTTAGGTCTAAATTTAATTATAGTTGTAGTACTAATGATCATAAACGGTGTAAGTTTTTCTATAAATGCTCCAATGTTGATACTAATAATTGCTGAGATATATATATTCGCATTAGGGTTAGCATTCTTTCTGGCCGCGTTTAATGTTAAATACAGGGACATTGGGCATATTTGGGAGATCGTTATGCAAGCGGCATTTTATGCAACGCCGATTATTTATCCTTTATCGATTGTAATCGAACGTAGTCAGATTGCAGCACAGCTATTACTTATTAGTCCAATTGCTCAGGCTATTCAAGATGCAAGATACTTTCTTGTTACTGATCAAACAGAAACTGTAACTACAGTTTTTGGAAGTGGATTATTTACATTAGTACCCCTTGGAATAGTAATCACAGTTTTTGTTATCGGAAGCCTATATTTTAAATCGACTTCAAGACGATTCGCGGAGAATATATAGTATGTCTAAAAGCAAAAACGCAATTGTAACTGTCGATAAAACATTTAAGTCATTTAAACTTCCTAAAGAACAAAGTAGTGGACTTAAGCAATTGCTGATTAATAGACTTCGTGGAAAAAAAGGCTATGAAGTTCAAAAAGTACTTAAAGGTGTTACATTCGATATCAAAGAAGGTGAATTCTTCGGTATAGTGGGAAGAAATGGGAGTGGGAAAAGTACGCTTTTAAAAATACTTGCAGGCATATATGAGCCGGATGAGGGTACGGTAGCGGTTAACGGCTCTCTCACCCCTTTTATCGAACTTGGAGTTGGATTTAATCCAGAGTTAACGGGAAGAGAAAACGTTTTTCTCAATGGTGCACTACTAGGTTTTAGTAAAAAAGAGATGCAATTAATGTATCAAGATATAGTAGAATTTGCTGAACTTGAAAAGTTTATGGATCAAAAGCTCAAAAACTATTCTTCGGGTATGCAAGTGAGGCTTGCTTTTTCTATTGCTATAAAAGCAGAAAGTGACGTACTTCTCATAGACGAGGTTCTTGCTGTCGGTGACGCTGCTTTTCAAAGAAAATGCTTTGACTATTTTATGAAGTTGAAAAAAGAGAAAAGAACTGTCATTTTAGTCACTCATGATATGTCAGCAGTAAGGCAGTATTGCGACCGAGCAATAATGATCGATCAAGGTGTTATTGTGAAGGAAGGTAAGGTAGAAAAAGTAGCTCAAGCGTACCAGAGGCTATTTAATGATGAAATAAATACGGTCATAACGAGTCAACCAGATGATGAAAAGCGATGGGGCACTGGAAAAATTACAGCTGAAATACCTAATGTGAGGGTGTCTGAAGACACTATAAATATCGATGTTAAATATCGTGTAAACCAAGATGTTGACCCGCCAGTATTTGGATTTAATGTATATAATTCACGCGGTATGAATTTACTAGAGGGTAATACTATTAGGGAAAAAGTGAAGACTAAATCTGTAACTAAGGGCGATACAGTAACTATTAGTTGGAGTTTTCCTAACGTTCTAGCAGCGGACACCTATAGCTTGAGTGTATCGAGCTGTGATGAATCTGTAGCTGAGTTTTATGATTGGTTTAATGAAGCTAAAACCTTTATCGTAGACCGTGAAGGCAATACGGCCGCTATTATAGATCCTCCTATATCTATTGCCAAGGTAAGTTATGACTCGTAAATCAACCTCTCTAGAACTCAATCTAAAACAACTACTTGATCAAGAGATTGAAGCTCACACTAAGACAAAAATTAAGCTTAAAGCTCGTGAACGAGAACTTCATACAATTACTCAATCAGTGAGCTATAAGCTTGCGAAGAAGATTGCACTTGTAAAGCATATGTTAAGGGTTGTAATAGACTATACAAAAGCCTTATCACCAAAAAGACGCTTATTGATGTCTAAAAACCGTCGTTACATACAACGTATATATACCTCAAAGGAGTTTAATAGTGATTTTCTCTTACCGCCAACCTCGACAACCGCAGTTATTTTACACCTTTACTACCCTGACCTATTAGAGTACTTCGAGAAGAAACTAAAACTCCTAGACAAAATAAACTACGATTTATTTATTACTATTCCAGATACAAAGAAAGAATCTATTGTTGAAATCAGAAAAGTATTCCCTAATGCACGGATTGCGGTCGTACCGAACTGTGGGAGGGACGTATTACCATTTGTAGAGGTGATGAGAAAAATTGATCATCTTGGCTATGTTAAATTCCTTAAGCTCCACTCAAAAAAATCTCCGCACAGAATAGACGGAGATGTGTGGAGAGACCTTATAGTCGGTGATTTAATACCTGAAGACCAGAAAGTAGTTAACAGCATACTAAAAACACTTGATAACCCGAGTACTGCACTAATTGGTCCTGTAAATGAATATGTATCTCTTTTAGTAAACTATGGCTCTACAGCTCATCATATAAAGAGAATAGTCTCTAGAGAATTTGGCAAGAAAGAGGCGAGAGAACTCGAATCTATTTCGGATGAATATGGCTTCTTTGCTGGCACTATGTTTTGGGCAAGGGTTGACGCTATCACACCACTTATTAAAAGTATTAAAATGACTGATTTTGAACCTGAACTTGGCCAGGAAGATTCAACGTTAGCTCATGCTCTTGAACGGCTACTTTGCGTTCGGGCTGAGTTGTATAACCTTGATATTTACGGTGTATCAAGTAGTGGAGTTATAATGCTTAATTATCACACTATTAATATCCCAGTATGGTCTGAGATTGCTTTAAACCCATAGTACCCTAATCGTTTTTTCTTTTTTCCTCGAGAGATAAACGAGTTTTCATCGCTGAGTTATCCTGATATTTTATTGCATCATACTTGCCTTTTTGCATGTTGAAATTATAGACAGGTGATTGCACGACGAACTTAATTTTTGCGCGTTTATTATACTCCGCATCCTTAATGGCAAATTTAATGTCATCGATTGTAGGTTTTATCCAACCTAACAACAATGATCTGAACGATTTTTCAAACGTAGAATCGGTAGAATTGATTAAACCAAGATACTCATCGAATTTCCGGTGGTAATATTCGCGTGCAGTGTATTCATTTGAATGCCATACCGCACCTGTAGGTGAGTAAGCCTTCAAATAGCCCGCATTTTGTAGATCAATAGCTAACGCTTGATCCTCGGCATATTTAACATCTCTGAAGGGAATTTTTGTAATAATATCTTTACGAACAGCGGAGTTTACGTCTGAGAAAAATGAATTCAAAGCATTTGTTTCTTTTTTATCAACAAGTGACTTATCTCTATGTAAAATAATGGAGTCAGGCGCACCTATACCGCCGAAAACGGACGCAACTTCACGTTTGATGGTCGGTGGCGCAAAAGGACGAGGGATTTGTCTCCCAAATACTGCACCTACCTTTTCGCTTACAAAGAACGGTTCAATCATATTGATAATCCATCTTTCGTGAGCGGGGGTTGCATCTTGAGATAGGAATAGGATAAAATCACCTTTCGACCGTTCGGCGGCCTTCTGTCGCGTTTTGCCGTGGCCGTACTCGCTATTAGGTATTTCGGTTAAACTTATCCGATTTTCATATGATTTTACTATAGATACAGTATCATCTTTTGAGCCTGAATCTGTAATAAGAAACTCTAAGGTGTATCCTTTTGGTAGTTCTTGAGCAAGCACTCCTTCAATAAGATCACGGATATAAGGACCACCATTGTATGTAGGTACAAAAACGGATATATATTTTTTAGTAACGGCCACTATAATTCACCTTTTGATCTTGTTGCTTTTTCGATAACTTTAACCAGCTTTCGTCCAGATTCATCCCAACTGAGCGTTTTAACGCTCTCTGAGGCTTCTTTGGAATATCGAGGAAGGTCTTTAAGGTTCACGATGTTTGACAGAGCTTGAGCAAGCGCTATTGGGTTTGTTTCCGCATAAGCGATGTAAGGGTTGTTTGAAACCATTGTATTGTTATCGCCCTTATTTACTACGGGTATGCAGCCACTTGAAATAAGCTCTAAGGGTAGTAGGGACATATTTGTCAATGACATCACAAGTGAAGCAGCGCTATTATTGTATAATTTGTTTAATTCTGCCGGATCCAAAATACCTAAATTCTTATGTGGGAACGGAATATTGAATTCAGATACATCCCATCCGATAAAATTAATTGTGTATTCCGGATGATTTCTATGAAAGAGGTCTAGAGTTAAGATACCTAGCTCGAATGCTCTTCTCTCTGTGGTCGGACGTGCATAAAAAATTATTTCTTTACGTCTAGAGGAGTTTTCGTAATTGTATGTTTCACTATCAGATCCGAAATCGAAAGAGTTTGTTGTCATACCGTAGTCTTGAGATAGCTTGTTCGCCAGCCAGCCGCCGGCCGTTATACCCCGTAACCCTAATCGGTACGTATTTTCTGCTAACACCGAGAAACTTCCAACCGGATAGAAATAAGGTTCAAAATCTTGTACAAAGTACATCTTTTTTGCTTTTACTTTTGAGTTATAGACGGTATATGCAGTTTCCCAGCTTGTTGCAAAAATACCATCAGCAGGCTTCATGTCTTCATCTTGCTTTAACCATGCCATTTCAGCCTTTA
This sequence comes from Saccharimonadales bacterium (SeqCode), assembly GCA_044341315.1. GTDB lineage: Bacteria > Patescibacteriota > Saccharimonadia > Saccharimonadales > Saccharimonadaceae > Microsaccharimonas. The sequence goes on along the minus strand of JBIIRX010000076.1, from coordinate 3,151 downwards.
CTTTAGGAAATGCATTTCCCATGATTGCTTTCACTGCCTCTACAGTACTAAACGGACCTGGATTATGCATGTAGATCCGACAAGTATGGCCAGCGTCTTCAAGATACTTAATAAATCGGTATAGTGTCATATGCCCACCGCTTCCTTTTCCTGGAGGGGGCATTAGCCAGTTGAAAGTAAGAGAACCTGATGTTTTTATACCTTCCCAATTAGCATTTGCCGATACAGTAGGGTCAGCAGTTAATATTTCGTCATAGATAGCACGTGTATGAATGCTGTGCTTTACACTAGAGCTTAAATTCCCACTGTGTTTGTTCCGCTGTTTCTTTTGAATAAATTCCAAGGTACGGATTCCAACAGCTAATGTTCCTTCATCTCTTAATAGATTGTGAGCAATTTTTAATTTTCGGGATAATTTTCTAAGTACCATACACCAATTTTACACGAATTGTTGAAATATCTATTGTTAATAGTTCCAGGCGATGCCTTCATCAACCCAGTCTATGTACGTTAGCAACTGAGACTTCTCATTACTCGAAGGTGTCCATAGATGCCTGCCAGTTATTTTATTATACAGACGGTATATAGGCTGACCTGATGATTCAGTGTTCCAAGATATACCTTCATATCGCCAACCAAATTTTATAATAGAATCGCGTTCAGTTGCGCTGGTAGTCCAGAAATGCTCACCGCTAGGGGAGTATAATCTGTAAACAGGAGTTCCGTTGGATTTAGAAGTTTGCCAAGCGATACCCTCGTAGACACCACCTACTTTAAGTAGCGAGTCTCTCTCTGCAATACTCGTTGTCCAAAAGTGCTTATTAGGCAGTAATATTCTATAGACATATTCTTTCCCTGGAGGTGCAGGATTCTCTGGGTATGAAAGGGTTGGGGTTGTAAATACTGTACCTTCATCTATGTAGCCATAACTAATTAATTTTTGAATTTCCGTCTGATCGGCACTCAGTATGTGAATTCCCTGGCCGACTTTATTGTAAAGACGATGTGTTGCATATCCAGTATTAGAGCTTATCGGATCCTGGTAGAATCCTACCCCTTCATCAGACCATGACCCAGTTGAAAGAAGTGAGTTCCTCTCAGATTGATTAGGTGTCCATAAATGTGAACCATCAGTGCTATAAAGGCGGTATACTGGCGCTGCGCCGACGGTTGTCGATTTTCGTGCATAGAATACGATACCGACAGAACTGTAGTTCATTTGGTAAACTGAATTTCTTTCGTCGCGATTTGCAGTGTAGAAATATTTTCCGTTCAAGTCATTTTTAAATCCCCAAACACATTCAAAATCGGGTGATGGGCATTCTGGGAGTGGTGCTTTTATTGTACTTCCAAACCATTGTGTGAAGTAAAGGTAGAAATTTCTGTTGCCATAAGCGCCACATCCTGCTGTTCCCCAACCAGCGTTTAGCGCAGCTTGATTTGGTTGGTAAGGTGTGTAATTGTAGAGTGCTTGTGTAGACCTGTTTTGGATATTAACAACACTTCCTCCACACGAAGCGACTGGACTGTATTGGATATAATTGTTTCCAAGTACATATGGTGTGTACCAAGTAGGGCTGTTATTCATAATTGCTCGGAACATGCGTGCCGCCCATCTAACCTGGTTCGTGAGTCCGTAGTATTGCGTGTCACAAGGAGCTGTATCCGGGCAACCATACCCTGTTGCTGATCGGTATTGTATATCTAACGGCCATGTGTCTGTTACCAAGCCTTGTTCCTTTTGAAGCAATACTAGTAAAACCTGTGGGTTTATGTTGAATTCTTTAGAAGCCTCAGCAATAATTTGAGAGGCTGGTTTGTTGTTTTCTATATAATCTTTAAGGCATGTAAAAACAGTTTGCCCGTACTTAGAAGATGCCCACTGAGCACGAGTACCGCCACCGTATTCAGAGGGTTGGCTACCATATGTATCACAAATAGGTACTTTACTGTTGAGGAATGATTGGATCTGGGCTTGGTTCATAGATGTTGAATTGATGAATACACCGTCGTCTATGATCTTTCCTGGGATAAAACCTGCTGCCGCGGAGGCGGATACATTAAAAGGTAAGCTGCTCACTACGGAAAGGCTTACTATAAAAGCAAGGAGCCATAGTGATATTGGCTGAAGTCTAATTTTTTGCTTTAGTATTGATAACATCTATTTAAAACCTACTCTATTACGAAAGACCCTTGCGTCGACCCTTCTAGGGATTCGTTATTGAAGTTTACCAAATAAGACCAAGTACCACGTCCAACCTCTGTTGACAAAATATCAAATCCTTTGCATGTTGAAGTCTGCGCCCCTGACTGAAATGGTTCAGCTGTTTTAGTGATTAAAGTCGAACCAGGCTTTTGTAGTGTTAGAGTACAAGTTCCAGTAGTTACTTTACCCGAGATTGATACCCGAATTTGTATAGTTTCTCCATACTTATACGATGCGTTAGACAAAGGGGTTGTAGACAGAACTTCTATAGTACTTTTGCCATTTTGTTGAGGGACTGGAGCCGGGGGTTGATCACTATTTGATTGTTTCTCATCTTGGTTATTCGAATTGTTTACCGTAGCGGACTTAGCTCTATCTCCAACTTCTTTTTCAATTTGTAGCTGCTGATGGTCTTCGGCTTGAGTATTTCCAAAGACGAAGTAGTACCCCGCAAAGACTGCAATACAAGCGAGAACGGCAACTGATGTAATAATCAACTTCTTAGATATTTTTTTATTTTTATTGTGTAGCGTATTCATAATATATATCAGTATTATACAATAAGAGTTTTTGTATAGAGTGTAGTGTGGTTAAATAAAAATATGATCAAAAGAGAAGTATTATTTAAAAAAATGAACATCGCTTATGAAAAAATAATTTCTAAGCCTGAGATAGTATTTATTGTCCTATTCTCGTTATTTGGTCTTGCATTTATTTTTATTGTGCCGCCTTTTCAAAATCCCGACGAACCAATGCATTTCCATCGTTCGTACCAACTTTCCACGCTAAATATTAGTTCAGAGCCCAATGAAAATGGCGTATATGGGGGAATGATACCGGTTTCGATTCTTGAGTTAGTCCGAGATTCTGAAATAAGCCACAATTTTGATTATGGCTTTAGGTTTCATCTAGATTACACCAAACTTATGAGCTATAAGTATGGTG
>JBIIRX010000044.1:0-7820 GCA_044341315.1 Saccharimonadales bacterium (SeqCode) | reverse complement strand
ATGACCTTCGTATCAAAGCGAGCATTCCCACACTGGAGTATTTGTTAAAGCATCACTGTAAGGTGGTTATTATGAGCCACCTTGGTCGTCCTGATGGTCGTGATGCTTCGCAAAGCCTTGCGCCCGTTGCGGTGCGTCTTAGTGCGTTACTTGGCAAAGAGGTGACATTTGTCAACGATTGTATTGGCGACAAAGTGACGCAGGCGGTGAAAAAAGCTTCAGAGGGAAGCGTAACGTTGCTTGAAAACCTCCGCTATTATCCCGAGGAAGAGGCTAACGATGAGGCTTTTGCCAAGAAAATTGCTAAAAGTACCGCTGCCCGCTACTTCGTGCAAGATGGCTTCGGGGTTGTGCACCGAGCACATGCGAGTACCGATGCGATTACGCACTATATACCAAGTGTGGCCGGGCTGCTTTTGAAGCGAGAATACGTCACCATTACTGACGCGATGGAGCACCCAAAGCGGCCGCTCGTGGCGGTAATGGGCGGAGCAAAAGTCAGTGATAAAATTACCGTCATTGAAAAGTTCGTTCATATTGCCGATAAAATTATTATTGGTGGCGCCATGGCTAATACCTTTTTGCAGTATAAGGGCCACGATATGGGTGGTAGTAAGGTTGAAGCTGGCCAAGAGGCGGTGCTAGACGGTATTTACAAGGCTGCCCACGAAAAGCTCGATGAAAGCATCGAAGACTTTATTATATTGCCAAGCGACGTTGCCGTTGCTCACGAAGCCAGTGAAACAGCAACTCGACGTAACGTGAAGCTTGGAACAGTGCGGCTCCAAGACACAGCCCTCGATATTGGTGATACATCAATTGAGCGAATGGCTGAAGAGGTTAAAAAAGCAAAAACCGTCATTTGGAATGGAACACTTGGATACGCTGAATTACCAGAATTCGCTCATGGCTCAGCCCGCTTGGCGCTGACACTTGCGGCCAACCCTGAAATCACTTCCATTATTGGAGGTGGTGATACCGCCGATTTTGCACTGAAATGGGATGGAGAGGGCGGTGCAAGCTTTACGCACGTATCAACGGGCGGGGGCGCTTCACTCGAGCTCATGGCTGGCAAAAAATTACCAGGGGTCGAGTGTTTGCTCGATGCCGCACGATAGAGTACACTAAAGGACAAGAAAAGCATTACCCATATGGCGAGCGACAAAACACTCATTATTGGCAACTGGAAAATGAACCTTAACGTTCATGATTCAAGCCTGTATCTTCATCGACTTGAAAAAAAAGTGAAGATTCATCGAAATCTTGAGGTAGTCATTGCCCCAACCACCCTTGCACTGCAGACACTCAGCCTCCAGGTGAACTTCCGCCAATTCAAGCTCGCGGCTCAGAACTTTTACTGGCGAGACCATGGCGCTTTTACCGGTGAAGTATCAGCGACGCAACTGAGTGGCGTCGTGTCGTATGGCTTAGTTGGGCACTCCGAGCGTCGACATGTATTCCAGGAAACGGATAAAGATACACGCGCTAAAGTGCAAGCGGCAATACGTAATGGTATCCGACCCGTACTCTGTGTTGGCGAAACAACCGGCGAGCGCACTATGGGTGAAACGAATGACGTTTTACACGACCAACTCCTAGGAGGGCTGGCAAATATTACCAGTGAAGAACTTGATCAAGTTGTGATTGCTTATGAACCTGTCTGGGCGATCGGTACGGGAAATAACGCCAACCCGACTGATGTACTGCAAGCAGTAGTGGCGATTCGTAGCCAGTTAAAGCACTTATATGGAGCCAAAGCTGCACAATCGGTACAAGTGCTGTATGGTGGCAGCGTCACACCTGAAAGTGCCGCAGATTACCTCGCTATCGAAGGGGTGAATGGGCTCCTTGTTGGTGGTGCCAGTTTAAACGAAGACTCATTTGCTGCCATTGTTGAGAAAGCCTTTCTTGCTGCGAAAGGAAAAGCGTAGGCGACATGTCTGACTTTGATTTTGACGAAATTGACAAAGCGGTCAATAGCGCCCTGCAAAGTACACCTGGCGCGACGCCGAACACTGAAGCTACGACTGAGCCTACACCGGGGGAACCAGCCGTAGTTCCAGCAGCAACAACGAGCGCTTCAGCTCCAACGTCAGCTCCGGCCGCGCGACGAACAACCGGTCCTTTTATGGATATCGCACATCCATCGTTTGCAGTCCTCAAGCAGACAACTCAAGAAATTCCAGTGCCAAGCCCAATGACTCAGTCAACACCGCGGCAACTAAGCGCAGACCTTGTCGTTCCGGCTGACCCACTCGAATCGCCTTTTATTCCGGATGCAAAAGTAGAAAAACGTCCACTCGGTGGTGAGGCGCCAACAGCCGTGGAGCCGGATACGCCTGAGTTACTCGAAGCACCAAATGAACCGCGCTTGGAAGCACACACTATGCCTGATCCAATTGACTTTGCCGCTCCCGAACCAGACGACGCACCAGTCGCCCAGCATGTAACGTCCGCTCCAGAACGCCAACCAGAGTTCCAGCCAACCGTTGATCCGGCGTCCACTCCAGTCGCAATTGCGCAACAATACCAAGAACTCCCGAGCGAGCCAGCGCAGACGGGTGCTATCTTCGACACCGAAACGTACCATCAACCGTTGGTACATGCTTCTAAAAAGCGTAGCGGTAACTTCGCAATACTATGGATCCTCCTGATTGTTATTGGCGGTGGTGCTGGGGCGGCTGCCTACTTCTTAATCATGCCGCAACTCTAACGGTGCTATAATAGTAGTAATGGATTTACGCGAGGGTCTTAACGAAGCGCAGCTCAAAGCTGCCCAGACAACCACTGGGCCGCTTTTAATTCTGGCTGGTGCGGGGAGTGGAAAAACGAAAACACTCACGCACCGAATTGCATTGCTCATTGCTGAGCAGCAGGTCTGGCCCAGCCATATTCTTGCCGTGACGTTTACGAATAAAGCGGCCAAAGAAATGCGCGAGCGGTTGGCGCATCTTCTGCGCCAACCGAATGACCGTTCGTTTATGCCGTGGATGGGAACGTTTCACAGTATTTGTGTCCGCTTACTGCGCATGGACGGTGCAGCCATTGATGTTCCTCGTAACTATGTTATTTACGACGAAGATGATCGACAGGGCCTCATTAAGCAGGTGATGAAATCGCTGTCCATTTCCGATAAGGATATGAAACCTTCAGCCGTCAGTAGCGCAATATCATCTGCAAAAAACGCCCTCCAAGACCCCGATGAGTACGAAGCGTCGGCTCACTATCCATTTCAAAAGAACGTTGCTAAAGTGTATCGACACTATGAAGTTCGTCGAAAGGAGGCACAGGCGCTTGATTTTGATGATTTATTGATTGAAGCGGTACGGTTACTTCGAGACCACAAGGCTATTCGTGATAAATGGCGTGCTCAGTTCGAATACATTCTTATCGACGAGTATCAAGACACCAATGCCGCCCAGTATCAGCTGGTGAAACTGCTTGTGAATGACCAGCAGAATATTTGTGTCGTGGGTGATGATTGGCAGTCAATTTATAGTTGGCGTGGAGCCGATTTCACAAACATTCTTAACTTTGAACGTGATTTTCCTGGCGCCACGGTCGTGAAGCTTGAGCAAAATTATCGAAGTACGGGCAATATTCTTGAAGCCGCCCACCAAGTAATTAGTAAAAATACCAATCGCACAGAAAAGAAATTGTGGACGTCTGAGGGCGAGGGGGCGCCGGTACAGGTGCACGGCGTGTATGATGAAAGCGAAGAAGCGCGCCAAGTCGCGGATCGTATTTCGGCGCAGGCGAGCATTGGCGCTCGGCGCTATGACGATTTTGCCGTCTTATATCGAACCAATGCTCAAAGTTACACCCTTGAGCGTGCCTTTATACAAATGCGTGTCCCGTATCAAATTGTTGGCGGCGTACGCTTCTACGACCGAAAAGAAATCAAAGATGTCGTTGCGTATCTCAAGCTACTGTATCAGCCGAACGACCGCATGAGTTTTAGCCGTATTGCCAATGTGCCTACGCGCGGTGTTGGGGCGACGAGTTTGGAAAAATTCCTAGCCTGGCAGCCTGATAGTGGCTATGACATTATCGAAGCAATGGTGGCGATGGCCGAGCTGCCGGTGGTAACTGGTAAAGCGCGGGCTGCATTAGTCGCGTTAGGGCAAAAGCTTCAGATGCTTCGAGCTGACATTGAAACGACGCAGCCGTCTGCGCTGATTGAAGCGACGATTCAAGCTGTTGGGTACCGAGACTATATACTTGACGGCACTCCGCAAGCTGAAGATCGAGAAGAGAACCTGGGTTCCCTGCTTTCCGACGCTCAAAATTTTGCAACGCTCCCTGATTTTCTTGAAGAGGTCGCCTTGATGTCGAGTGTCGATAGCGCCAGCGGTGGCAATAAAGTAACGCTGATGACACTTCACGCCGCCAAGGGCTTGGAATTTCCGGTTGTGTTTATGGTGGGCATGGAAGAGGGGATTTTACCGCATTCACGCGTATTTGAATCGGGTCCTGATGACCTCGAAGAAGAACGTCGCCTGTGCTATGTTGGGATGACCCGAGCGCGGCAAGAGCTGCATCTGAGCTATGCGTATAGCCGACTCCAATTTGGTAATCGCAGCTATAACCCAGTATCCCGTTTTATTAGCGATATGGGCAACCAAGTTGCAATGATAGATGCCGAGCCGCAACGTATGGGCTACAAAGAAGAAGAGCCGTTCTATAGTGACGATATTGGCTTTGAGGTGGGTGACACAGTGCGCTCAGGGGCCTTTGGTGACGGTGAGATTATTGATATTGATGGGATGGCGGTGACAATTGCGTTTATTAGTGGGCAGACCAAAAAGCTGAATGCCGAATATGCCCATCTGCAAAAGCTTTAGTGGTATAATAGAATATGAAAACACTGTAGGGGGTGTATTCTGCTTGTTTTATGAAGCTTCAACTACGTAAATCCACCACATTTATTTCTATCGGCCTCGCACTCGGGGGTTTGTTTGCTGTTGTTGCTCCGATAAGTGCGGCCGTTGTGGGCCATTCGGCCTATGCCGAGACGACGACTGGCGGAAAGCTTGTTACAGTTCACGACCGAGGTCTAGAGAAGACATTTGTTACCGATAAGACGACACTTCGCGAAGCGTTAGCAGCGTCTTCTATTGAACTTGATACTCATGATGCGGTCGAGCCTGGGCTTGATGAACAATTAGTGGCTGCCAATTATCAGGTAAATATCTATCGTGCTCGACCGGTCACCGTTATTGACGGCGCTACCCGTCAGCGAATAATGACGCCTTACCAGTCAGCTGAACGCATCGCCCAAGATGCCGGTGTGCAACTATATCCTGAAGACCAAACAAGTGTTGCTCGTTCCAACGATATTGCAGGCGATGGTGCTGGCTTGGCACTTACCGTCACACGGGCAACTCCATTAACCATTGATTTATATGGCAAACCAACGCAAGTTCGCACGCAGGCACATACAATTGGGGAGCTACTGAAAGAAAAAAAGATTGAGCTGGGGTCAGATGGTCGCGCCTCGCTGCCGTTTGAAACTCCGATTACAGAGGGAATGAACATTCGTGTGTGGCGTGAAGGCAAACAGACTATTACCGTCGATGAAGGGGTAGCATTTTCAGTTGAGCAGGTAAAAGATGCTGACCAGCCGGTAGGGTACAAGAGCGTGCAAACTGCTGGTGTAAATGGACAGCGCAGCGTCACGTATGAAGTTGAGGTTCTGAATGGTCAAGAGGTATCGCGTACCGAGATTGCAAGCATCGTGACGACTGCACCAGTTACCCAGGTTGAAGTGGTTGGTACAAAACCAAAAACAATTCCATACACGGGCGGTGGTACAAAAACAGATTGGCTCGCTGCCTCGAATATTCCACAAGAGAGTTGGGGGTATGCCGATTTCATGGTTCAAAAAGAAAGTGGCTGGAACCCGAATGCTATGAACAAATCTTCAGGCGCCTGTGGTCTCGCACAAGCACTGCCGTGTAGTAAACTTGGCCCGAATTGGAACGACCCCGTTGTCGCGTTGAACTGGATGAACAACTACGCAGTGGGCCGCTACGGTAGCTGGGAAAAAGCCTATAATTTCTGGATAGCGAACCGCTGGTATTAATATGGCGGGTCCAAAGAAATCACTTGGTCAGCATTGGCTCAAAGATCGCTTGGTATTAGCAGATATCGCTGATGAAGCGGCAATTACTAAAGAAGACACCGTGCTTGAAATTGGCCCCGGTTTGGGTACTCTCACGAGCGAGCTGTTGAAGCGCGGCAAACGGGTGGTTGCGGTTGAGCTCGACGACGATTTAGCCGCCAAGTTACCTGGACAGTTCCCTGGAACCGACCTTGAAGTCGTACACCAGGACATACTTACATTCGACCTAACGCAGTTGCCCGAATCATATGTGGTGGTCGCAAATGTTCCGTACTATATTACGTCAAAAATTATTCAACTTCTCACCACCGCAACGCGAAAGCCAAAACGGATTGTATTGCTTATTCAGAAAGAGGTTGCTGAACGACTTGCAGCCACAGCGGGCGATATGAGTATATTGGCAGTGAGTGCTCAAATATATGCTGAGGTTCGGCTTGGCTCGATCGTTCCGGCCGAATACTTCACGCCACCTCCAAAAGTAGACAGCCAAGTGGTTATTCTTGACCTGTATCAAGATCCAGTCGTTGCTCTCAATGATGAGAAGCTTTTCTTTCGTGTTGTAAAAGCTGGCTTCGCCGCAAAGCGTAAAAAGCTTCGTTCCAGTATTGCGAGTGGACTGCACATGTCAAAGCAGGACGCTGAGAAGCTTCTAAAGGACGCCAATCTCAACCCTGATGACCGCGCCGAAGCACTCGCAATTGCCGATTGGCTTCGCCTGGTAGAGGCAGTCAAACAGCGCTAGCGGTGCTATACTAAACGGAGCATGAGTAGAGAAAGAAGCATGGGGTGGCAGTTCTTTCAGCGACCAATCTATGGTTTTGCAGCCGTTTTTGTGGGGGTGTTTTTATTAATATGTGTACTATGTGGACCAGCACAGGCGCAGCCCGCAGGCAAGAAATTGCTCACGGTATATGATCGTGGTGTAACCCAAAGTTTTCTAACCGATAAAACGACAATCGGGGCAGCACTTGATGAAGCCGGGATACTGCTCGATGGCCGGGATGCAGTTGAGCCACGTAAGGCCGAAGAGCTTGTTGCCTCACAGTACCGTGTGAATATTTACCGAGCACGCCCCGTCATGGTGGTTGATGGGCCGCAGCGTATTAAGGTGATGACGCCGTATCAAACAGCAGCGCGGATAGCTGCCGACGCGAAGGTGCAATTATACGATGCCGATACAGCACAGCTCAGTCGGTCGACAGATTATGTGGGTGATGGTGCTGGCTTAACGATGACAATCCAACGAGCAACTCCGTTCTTCCTCGACCTTTACGGCAATCGTACCGAAGTACGTACCCAGGCTAAAACTCTCGGTGCCATGTTACAGGAGAAAAAGATTGTGTTAGGGCAAAATGGGCGCACATCGCTGCCGCTCGATACGACCATCAGTCAAGGGCTCGAAGTGCGTGTATGGCGAGAGGGGAGGCAGACAATTACCGTCGATCAGCCAATAGCTTTTGAAACCGAGCGAATCTTTGATGCCGATAGGGAAATCGGCTATAAGCAGGTACAAACTCCTGGTAAAGTAGGGACGGAAGCTGTCACCTATGAAATTGAAATTAGAGATGGGCGCGAACTGTCACGGGTGCAAATTGCATCTATTGTTACGAAACATCCGGTCAAGCAAATTGAAATTATTGGTATCAAGCCAGGTCCAAATGCGCTCACAAAATCAAAAGGTGCCCAGTATTTCACC
>JBIIRX010000043.1:0-7901 GCA_044341315.1 Saccharimonadales bacterium (SeqCode) | reverse complement strand
AGTCGGTCGTTGTCTCGAGGAATCGCACCGGCATATCACGGTAACTTCGGGGGCTCGACGCGTAAATTTGCGTGTGGTGCGGGCAGTTCATCGGCTTCAGGGCAAATTCATCACTGGTTTCTTGGCTGGTAACCAAGAACAGCTCATCACCGAACTTCGCCCAGTGCCCTGACGTTTCATAAAGGTCTTTCTTGGTAATGTGCGGTGTGAACACCTTTTGGAAGCCATAGCGCTGCCGGAGTTGGTTCGAATACTGCGCCATAATGTCACGCAGGATGGTGCCACGCGGCGTAAACAGTGGCAAGCCAGCCCCTACAAGTGGCGATACAGTGTACAAATCGAGCTCCTTACCAAGCTTGCGATGGTCACGAAGTTTTGCTTGCTCGAGCCGCTCAAGATACTCAGTTAACTCCTCTTGTGTCGCAAACGCTACGCCATACAGCCGCTGCATCTGTGCATTCTTCTCGCTACCGCGCCAATAGGCACCGGCCACACGCATCAGCTTAAAGGCGCCAACTTCTTTTGTAGTACCAACGTGCGGACCACGGCATAAATCGACAAAGTTTCCATTCTTATAGAATGAAACATTCTCCACCGCAGCGTCACCTTCACCAGCCAGCCCTAGCTCATCGGCATCCAAGTCTTTCGCAACGGTAGTACCGGAACGTTTTAAATCGTTGAGCAGCTCTTCTTTATACGGCTGGCCGTTGGCGCGCGCCCACTCAATTGCTTCATCCACCGGCATTTCAAAGCGCTCAAACTCTTGCGATTGGTTAATAAGTGCCCGCATCTCTTTCTCAATCTTCTTGAAGTCAGATTCCGAAATTTTCAGCTCACCAAGGTCGATATCGTAGTAGAATCCATTCTCTACCACCGGGCCAACGCCGAACTTTGCTGCTGGCCACAATTTCTGGACGGCTGCGGCAGTAATGTGTGCCAGACTGTGGCGCATTGCGTGTAGGTGTTCGTGATCACTCATTGTTTACTCCTGCCCTTAGGGCTGTCTATAAATAAAAGAAACATGCAATGTCAGGTTTAATGATTAAATCCATTCATTGCATGTCTCGGGCCTCGACGAGTCGGGGCGGTTCCACCGGACGTTTTGCTTATGAAGCCCGTTGACGTACAGGCAACCTCCACGAAGCTCAGCGGATGGTTAGGCCGCGTCGACGCTTATCTACAGTATACTCATAACCAGCCGGCTTGTCTATTCACCCCTATTCTGCTACCATATATAAGCCTACGGATCCTTAGCTCATTTGGCTAGAGCGCCACATTGACGTTGTGGAGGTGGCAGGTTCGAGCCCTGCAGGATCCACCATAGAATTCATTCACTCCCCCTTTACGAGGGGGAGTTTTTGTTTACCCACACCACGCGTATAGTTTTCCACTACCGCATCTGTGCTCATACCGCGCGATGCATACCATGAATGATATACTCATCAAATTACGTTCGGTTGACAAATAATAACATTTATGCTAATATGAAAGTATGAGTACCACTCAACAGATCAAAACCAACAATACTGCCCAAACGGCACCACAAAAAACCTCAGCCCTGCAGCGTACTACAATCGGGTTCGAGTATAATAAAACGCTTCAAGAAATTAAGCGCGAAGTACGGCAACGAACGATCTAATCGGTCTCACCAAAAAGCCCCGCTCTCACGGGGCTTTTTTATTTACTTTGTCTCGAGATGATCGACGTCAACGTCAGTAACGCGTGTTTCAGCTGTCTGCTTCACCGAACGTTTCAATGCTGCCCGTGAAGCAACAGTGGCTTTATTGGTGACATCAAATTTCACAAGGTAACGCCCAAAGAACAGCCGAGCCTGAGCATTCAAAGCAGCAAACGATAAGAATCCAATGGCAGTAAACGGCATCAACACCCACTGCGCAAGCATCCAGAAGTTGCGAGAACGCTTATAACGCTCTGGGCGCGGCGGCAGAAGCTTAAATGAAAGATACACCATCACCACAATACCTACCAACGCAATGCGCTGAATCAGGCTAATCACATCCGGGAGTTGATGCGCCACCACATCGCGGTAGGCATGGCTATTGAGTAGCAACGGTACCCAACCACCAACAGCGATGATAATAGAGGCACTGGCCGCGCTAACGTAGCCATCAAGGCTCCGTACAAACCACACGAACGTTGGCCAAAACGGCGTGTTACGGCTCTTGAATGTAAACAGGCGCGTCGCGACAAACGGCACATCAGAGGCGCCGTACATCCAGCGACGCAGCTGGATAAACTGGGCTTTAAAGGTTTTGCCGTAGGTATTGTCGAGTACTGCATCTTGATAAATCGGGATGTACAGCGGATGTACCGAGTAATTACCGCCAAAGTAGAAATAACTGCGCCAGAACTGATGCCCATCCTCTACAACTGTGCGAGTACTCCACCAGCCCATCTCGACCAAGGCGTCCATTGGCTGGGAGTGTGAGGCGAAGTTACGCAGCTGATGGGGGCGCATTGAGCTAATAATATTCCAAAACGTGTTACCAGTAGCCAACACCCGCATTGGGGCCGGCACATCCCAAATGTTGTTCATAAAGACAGCGATTGGCTGGTACGCTAGGTGCTTACGGTCTTCATTAACGATATATTCGTATGTTGCATAGTCGAAATAGGCTTCGTGCGGGCGATTATCGGCATCGAGGGTAGTGACAAGAACATTCTTGAACTCAATGCCCTGAGCTTCAATCCACTGCTGGATCTGTTTGGCGGCATAGGTAATGTTGCCCCCCTTGCCGACAATTTCGTTAGGCAGATCACGGGGGTGTTCGATGGTTTGAAAAGTAAAGAAGGTGTCTTTATACTTCTGCGCAAGCTTTTGAGCCGTATGAGCGATCTCCTCACCTCCGCGCGCTTCATACGCAAAGGCTACGATAAGGCGCTTATTGTCGTAGCTGGTTTTTACCAGCGACTCGATCGTTGGTTCAATCACTTCATAGGCCTCGTTATAAGCCGGAATAATCACTAAATTATACAATTCTGAAGGTTTCGGGAACGCTGCTTCGTCAGCCGTCATAAGGCGAAGGTTCTCGACGTGCTGGAACATACCGTAGCCTTCGGCCCGCACCCCCTTGCGTTTCTCGTAATTACCGGCTGGGTCTTCAAGTTCCGCCAAACGATCCGCCCAATGCACGCGCTGCGCCTTTACGAGCCGCTGGTGTCCTGCCAGCGTATGGTAAATAACCCCTACGGCTCGTACCAACAGGGCAATAATAACAATCATCAAATAAATCGCCGCCAAAAGCGGCGAGACTAACGACAGTACAATCAAGAGGACAAACGCACCGTAACTGATAATCGCCGGCGCCATCTCAAAGAAACGGTACATCCGACTACGTTTGCCAAGCGGTATTTCAAGATCAATCATATTAGGCGAACGTTAAAATGTTAATCAGCCATACACTTGTCAGCCAGCCAAACACCAATACACCTATACCCAGCCATGCAAACGTCAGCGCCAGCGGATGCCCCTTCGTAAGGTAAAGCTTAATAGAAACGGCGATATGCATAAAAGCTGCAATTATCGCAAAAGCCGCAAAGCTCAACAGATAAAACCACTGGTCGCGGTACAGATGTGTTACCCCAAATGCGGTGTAGTGCGTTACCTGTTGCAACTCGCTCGGGCGTACCGCCAAGGCAATGTACAGCACAAAGCCCACCGCTAGTAAAATAGTGACGATAGTGAGTACCGTTAAATAGCGGTTCGTAATAAGTTCTTTATATGAGGTAACAAGTGTATTTTTCATAATAGTAATGGAGCCGTTATCCGGGCTTGAACCGGAGACCTACGCGTTACGAATGCGTTGCTCTACCAACTGAGCTATAACGGCATTTGCTCCCACGTTTACCTCATTCAGTATACCATGACTCCCCTCTTTAAATGTAGGTTTTTATCCGCCCGGCTACCTGTTGCGCTGGAACCTAAAAAATGCTACTATTGTACGAGCTTAAGGCCATAAGCGCCGCTGTTCTATAAAGGTATCCCCCACGAACACGGAACCCCATTCGTGGGCTCGTAGTGAAGCTGGCCTATCACGCCTCCCTGTCACGGAGGAGATCGCCGGTTCGAATCCGGTCGGGCCCGCCAAATTAAGAAAAACACCTTTACGGTGGTTTTTTTAATTTGAGCAGGGATTGGATGGATTGGGGCCCGGTGATATCCATGCGAATGGAATGAGCGAGATCGTTCGGTGTGTTCATGAGTCACGTGCCGAATGAATTCGGCGCACTGATTCATGGATCTATTCGGTCATACCTACGTCGACATTGACTTTAAGCATATAATTTGTTATAATATAAACTCTTGTTCATCCGATCACCTCACATGATCTCAGTCCCTTGGAGCACTTATGAGCAATCGCACCTTTGGTTTCGGCGGGATCGTGCACCCCATCATCATAGCCCTCATTGGGTTCATGATCTGGCAACTCGTCGCCCGGCTTGTCTGGGCACTTCTCATTGTAGGAGTCGGGTGGCTACTCACAATCCAGGGCACCGGCTTGTCCAGTGTTCGATTTGACGGGTTTTGGCACGTCTTCGCCGCCTACACCTCCGACCCCGCTGTCTTTGTAGTGACACAAGCCTTGGGGGCGCTCGTAGCCGCAGTGTTGATACTCCAGTATCTCAAGCACGTCAAACGGCGCACTGCCGAGTAACCCCGACCCACACACTATCACCTCGCTGTGCGGATGCGCTCTCTGTGAGCCCCGCAGCCAGCGGGGTTTTCACTTTTAATCTAGCGTGTAAATCGTTTGAACCGTTCGTTTACAACACCCCAGTTCACCACATGCCACCAAGCATTTACGTAATCGGGGCGCTTGTTTTTGTAATCGAGGTAATAGGCGTGTTCCCAGACATCAAGGCCAAGAATCGGCTCATCTCCCCCATCCATCAGTGGAGAATCTTGATTCGGGCTGGTAATAATATCAAGGTTTGGCTGCAGCCATACCCAACCGCTCCCAAATAATCCTGCGGCTTTATCCGCAAATGCTTGCTGGAATGCCTCAAAACTGCCGTAGCGCGACGCTAACGCTTCTTCGAGCGTGCCCCCTGGCGTGCCACCACCATTCGGTGACATCCACAGCCAGAATAAGCAGTGGTTGTAATGGCCACCCCCATTATTGCGTACTGTAGTACGAATCTCCTCCGGTACCGCATTGAGCCGCGCAAGAAGCGTTTCGATCGGGAGCCCCTGAAGATCAGGATACCCTTCAAGCGCAGCATTTAACTTATCGACATACGCCTGGTGGTGCTTGTCGTGATGCAACTGCATAATATCACTACTTATGTATCCGCTGAGCGCATCGTAGTCGTATGGAAGTGCTGGAACACTATACATAGCTTTCTCCTTGGTTACGGTTGTTGGGTGGGTGTTGGCTGGGTCGTAGACGCTTCTTCTACAGAAATGTACTCGCTTATTTTGTTATCTTTGCGGAGTTGTTGTAGCTTTGCGCTAAACTCACTTAGTGGAACAAAAATGTATTCATAACGAAGCTGCGTGTCGTTTTTATCAATGAGCTTCACGTAGTAGTAGCCAGCACCCGAGGTGGTAGTAACAGTGTTCGAAACCTGACCAGGACTGAGTTTTGCTGCGGCCAACGCTAACCCACCGTCACGGTTACTAAGTGGCACGGCAGTTGGCGGGGTATACTGCACTTTAGGGTCTGCGGTTGCGTTTATATCGGTGGCAATTTTTTGTAAATCGCTGTTTTCAGCGGTAATGGTTTGCTTAAGCGTGTCCGAAAGCTCCGTCGCTTTCGTATCAACGGCGAAGCCGACCTTTTGGCGCAACAGCTTGTGCTTCATCGCATCGCGGTACTCTTCAGGAGACCAGCCATAGTAGTCACGAATGACACTGTTATACGTTGCCTCAGACACTTCACCGTCGCTCGCCTGTCGCTGCTGTTTGAGGAAGGTTTCAAGCTCGGCATTCGTTACTTCAATATTCTGTTCACGAGCAATTTTCGAAGCATAGGCGTCGGCAATTGCTTCGTTCATCGACTGCGTCTTTACATATTCCAGCTGGCGTTTACCATCTTCACTGTTTGTATCAATTTGTTCCTTCTCGGTTAGGTAGTGTACCTGACTTCGGTACTGCATTAAATAATCGCTGTAGCGCACCGGCTCGCCATCAACCATCGCCACTGGTACTGGCACCACTTTCGTCACGCGGTACATAAATTCACTGGTGTTTTGGGCTTTGTAGAGTAAATACCAACCAACACTTATTAAAATAACAAGTGCCGTTACCCCAATAATGACCGCATTAATAACCAGCTTGTGCCGTTGATATTGCACTGGATACTTGAACTTACGGCCACCAGCCAGCACTTTCTCGCGGTGCTCAGCCAAGGTGTCGTTCGTAATACGACCGGCTGGTTCTTGTGGGTGCTTCTTCCCACGCACTTTAGCTATAAACTTCTTCATGTTCCCCTTGTGCTTCGACGGCGTCGCTGACGGCGTCTTGCAGTTTGTTATAGGTCTTCTCTGGATGCTCGACATTGCGAATGACTAAGTCTCCGACGAACGTCTGTATGACAATAGTGCCATATCCAAATATTTCCCCACTGAATCCTGGTATATTATAGCTTATGTTCTGGATTTTTGATAGGCGCAGCTCTACCACATCCTTACCGAAGAACCCCCGCTGCGTCACTTGTCGAATGCGCTGCGACGTAACAATATACACCGTAAAATACCACATGATGTAATGGTAGAAAAACAGAATAAGCCCGAGCGTAAAGCCACCTACTGGGAGTAGAAATAATTCAAGGTTTGTTTGCCAGATAAGTGGTGGAATGGCCGTAATGACGAGACACCCAAGTAGTAAATAGAACCCTTTTCGCATGGCAATAACGTGCCGACGAAAAACAAACAGTACCTCTTCGCCGGGCCGCTGTCCGTCGAAATCGCGTCGTTCCTTTTTTACTTTTGCCATGGCGCTGTACAGCCTATTCGTTATTATCGTCCAAATTGACTTTAATCGTCACGTTGGCTGGGCCGCTCTCTATATCTTTACCGGCCTGCTCTACTGCCGCTGTAATATCTTGTTTCATAATTGCCGCATTGCGAATGGCGTCTGCATATTTTTTACTCTCAACACTCAGGCGGATGTACGCACCATCGGCAGATTTGTAGTGATACTGCCTTTGTACCGCACCCGGGTACGGCTCGTTGATAAATACAAACCCCGCTTCACGTATTTTAGCGTCGAGTTCATTAAAGGTGTTCGTTACTGTATCGCCGTGCACGTAATACATGGCCGATGAATACGTTCGGTTCTTATCCCAATCGTAGGTCTTTTTCGTACCAAATACACTTGCGTTCTCAAGCTGATAGGAGCTATCGAGTTGCAAGCTCGAATAGATGGTATTAATTTTACTAAGGCGCTGGGCAGCGTTGTTACGGGCAACAATAAACGACGTAAACATCGAAATAACCACAACTGTCGCAATTGCGATGACAAAAATACCTATGGTGACAGTATAAAATTTCCAGGTGAGTGGTTTTGCTTTCGCAAATGCACCTTTTTTTACTGTTACTTTTTTGGTGGATGATTTCTTTTTTGCTGCTGTCATGCAAGTATCATAGCATAAGCAGATTTAAATGTATCTATGGTACCCCGGACAGGAGTCGAACCTACAACCGTATCCTTAGGACGGATCCGCTCTTCCAGTTGAGCTACCGGGGCATACAACGTGGCACCATCGAAGTGCCACGAAGGTGTACCTGTACTATTGTACTTGAATCTGGCTTTGATCGACTGCTTTGTTTTGAGCAGCTTCTCCAAGGTTACTATACGCAGCAAGCGATAGAAGCAACCAAAATGGTACAAACACAACCAGCGCTACACCTGCCACAATAAGCCCAGCGATGCTCAT
>JBIIRX010000042.1:0-8013 GCA_044341315.1 Saccharimonadales bacterium (SeqCode) | reverse complement strand
GGGTAGTCGTTTGTGTCGGAATTCGTTCGATCATTTTCAAGAACTTTAGCCGCCGTCGCGAGGTCACCTTGAAGTGTCGCCGCGGTTGCTCGGCTGCGTATATTAGTATAGGACACAACTGAAATAGTCGCGAGAATAGCGATGACGACGATGACGATCAGTAACTCAACGATGGTAAAGCCATTGGCATGTTTCTGTTTTGATTGAGTACATACTGCCCACTGCATAGTTGCAACTATTGTGGGATATTGGCTACAGCGCGTCAAGCTCAATAGCCGATTGATAATAAAAAACAGATCATCGCATGATGACCTGTCTTGGTGCGGATGAAAGGACTTGAACCTTCACGCCTTTCGGCACTAGTTCCTAAGACTAGCGTGTCTACCAATTCCACCACATCCGCATACCTATGTATACGCTGGCGTGTCTACGCAAAACGTGCGTTTCACGCAGCCACCACAATCCGCATAGCTGTATACAGTACTGCATGCATACTTGAGTGAACTTGGTAATTATAGCAAAGTAATTGTAAAAATACAGCGTTTTAAGGGGGATATTGTGGATAAAATCAGTGATAAAACTCAACAGGCTTATGCTAGAATAGTAGCAAGACAAGAGAGGACAAGGGATGAGCAAAATTGCAGTGTACCTGAATGAGCATATTTTAGGTGAAGTCAGTAGCGCGAAATCACTACGCAAAAAGTATTCTACGGACGGAAGTGTGCTGACTATCACACCAGAAATTGTCGCTTTTCCAAAAGTGACAAACGATGTACGCAAGATTGCTCGGTTCACATGGCAACTCGCTGAGAAGGGGCACGTGGTACCAATGACGGTTCGGGGCTACGGCGGTGATACGAGTGGTGCTGCAATTGGCAAAGGTATTGTCATCGATACAAGCCGTCATCTCAATCAGATAATTCAGGTTGGTGTAAAAGATAAGTTGGTACATGTGCAGCCAGGCAGTGCACTTGATGCGGTGAATACCGTACTGAAGTGGCAAGGAATGACGCTTCCTGGAGCACTCAGCCATAGTGACCGCTCTGTGTCAGTTGGTGGAGCCATTGCCACCGACAGCGTTGGTGCGAACGGCTCTGTTTCAGATTCGATTGATCGGCTTGAGGTAGTGCTCGCAAACGGTGATGTTATTGAAACCGGTAAAATCAGACAGCGCGATGTTCGACGGAAGTTAGGGCTACAGACATTTGAGGGAGAGATCTACCGAAAACTTGAGGGTCTTTTAGAAGATAACGACGAACTGATTAAGCAGATCGCTGCCGATCCTGTACGAGACAATACAGGCTATAAACGCATTGCCGATGTTCGCTCAAAAGACGGTTCCTTTAACCTCACGCCGCTCTTTATTGCTTCCCAAGGCACGCTTGGTATCATCTCCGAAGTAGTGCTAAAAACAAACTTTTACGCACAAGCCGAAACACATGCGGTTGTAAGTGTTGACTCCCTTGAAACAGCTCGAGATTTGAGTGAAAAGCTCCTTGAGCTCAACCCAGATGAGATTACAATTTTTGATGGTGATTTATTTCGTCGAGCAGCGAAGCAGGGTACGAAATTTACTGCCCTTGGATCAGTCGAGCAAATCGGTGCAGTTGTATACATTCGACTAAACGATTTCAAAGAGCATACGCAGCTGCATAAGTTAAAAAAGATACGAAAGTTAATACAAAAACTTGAATTTGGCATCGTTGACTCGACGGAGCGTGACGTGCAGGAATTCAGAAAAATTGCAAGTGTCGCACAATCACTGCAGTTTGGCGCCGCTGACGAGCACCCATCCGTACCGCTGCTGAATGGTGCATCGATTCCCTATGAGCGCCGCGAGGCGTTTGAAGCAGCAATGGCCGAGTTAGGGTCTAAGCACCATGTTCAACTGCCATTAGTACTGAATGTCTACGCTGGTACCTATGATGTGCACCCACTATTGCATCTCGATTCCGTAAGTGACAAGCAGAAAGTATTCAAGTTGCTCGGTGAATACGCAGCCCTGGTAAATAAGTGTGGAGGCGCCTTTGTCTCTGATGGTGCTGAAGGGCGTTTGAAGTCGACGGCGGCCTGGGAAGTGCTCGATTCCGAGTACGCTGCGCTCTACGAACAGATTCGGGCAATCTTCGACCCATTCGGAACACTTAATCCTGGTGTCAAGCAAAAGAACGATCTGCGCACACTTATTGCGGCACTTCGTGGTAGTTACGATACGGCAAGTACGCTGTAAGGACTATGCGGTGAGTGTTCTTAATCGCTTTACGCCCCTCAAAACTAGCGGCTTTACGCTTGTCGAGATCCTCGTTATTATTGTGGTAATCGGTATTCTTGCTGGCGTAGTTATCGTGAGCTACGGTGCGTGGGAAGTGAAAACCGCTGAAACATCTGTTCAGGCTGAGCTCGACGCTGTGAAGACTAGCATGGCTGATTACCGAAATTTTAATAATGGGTATCCCACAGTCATTCCAACCACCTTTACGCCAAGTGAGCATGTACAACTGCAATACATGAATGGCGACGCCCAAAATTATTGTATTAGAGGAACGAGCCTGCGTGAGAGTTCGGTCGTTTGGTATTTAATGGCCAGGGGTACTGAAACGGCTGTGAGTAAAACCGCCTGTTAGTATAAATATATGACTGAACCCACGTTTGACCCAGCGACCGATACTCGTAATGTTATTGATCCGTATCGAGGGCAGTCGGTTGAAGCCATCGTCGCTGACCTAGACATGAAACGAAGCGCGCTCCATAGTGCCGTTGAGAATGTAGAACGGGATTTTAATATGGGAACAATCATTCGTAACGCGAACGCATTCAACGTTGAAAAAGTGCATATTATTGGCCGTAAGCAATGGAATAAGCGCGGCGCGATGAAAACTGATGCATATCTGCATATTCAATATTACACGTCAGTCGATGAGTTTATGCAGGCGATGCACGCCGACGCGCGCGAGGTAATTGCTTTTGATATTGTAGAGGGAGCTAAGCAGCTGCATACGACGCCACTTCCAGAGCGCGCAGTGCTGGTATTTGGTGCTGAGGGTCCTGGCCTTAGCCAGGATCTTTTGTCGGCAGCGAATGAGGTAGTGTGTATTGAGCAATTTGGTTCGACTCGTTCGGTGAATGTAGGGGTAGCTTCAGGAATCGCTATGTATGCTTGGATGCAGCAATATCGCTTATAATAAAATCGCTTGACCGCCCTACATACGTTTGCAATACTACGGGTATGGAAGCACCAAAGGACACGTTCCGGTCAGTGCACGTCTTGCGGCATAGTTTTGTGCCGAGCGAATCCCTTACCGAACACCTCGAGGGCTTCGTTGTAAAAAACGAGCCTCTTTCACACCCGCCGTTTAAGCTTTATAGCTCTTTTGAAGTAGCCGTCCACTCAGATGATACCTATCGGGTGGACTTCGAACGAGAATATGCAGCGATCAATGAAGCATTTCGTTCAAAGTCGGGGTGGATAGCGCTCAAATCGGTTGCATATGCCCATACACCGACCAAAGGATTAGCGTTCCTTTTTACGGTCAATAATCCAGAGCGGTTGCGTACAATACTTTCGCCACTCGACACACTCCCGCATGTATTTGATATGTCCGACCGTACCGGCTCGGCGGTACTAAAAACAGCAATACCACCTCGCTACCTAGCTGACAAGCCTCAACTGAGTAACGCCTGGAGTAAGCTCAGGACATCACTCAAGTCAGTAGACCTATCACCACTTCTCTACGTTGCTCCGGATAAAATAGCGGCTAAGACAATTAAAGTTCCTAACGTGGGAGCACTAGACCAAGAATCGGTTGAGTAATCTTGCGCGAACACCTCTGTTCGTGCAACAATAAGGCAATGACAGCATTATCTTCACAGCCGTATAAAGGCACGCGCGATTATTACCCTGAGCAGAAGCGGGTTCAGAACTACATTTTTGACACTTGGAAAAGAGTTGTCGAGCGTTTCGGCTACGAAGAATATGGTGCACCAGTGCTCGAAAACCTTGAAATTTATGCTGCCAAAAGTGGTCAGGAGTTGGTGAATGAACAGACCTACACCTTTACTGATCGCGGTGGTCGAACGGTGGCGATTCGTCCGGAAATGACGCCAACAATTAGCCGAATGGTGGCCGCTCGTCGCCAAGAATTAGCCTATCCAGCTCGGCTTTTCTCAATCGCGAATTTTATGCGCTATGAACGACCGCAGCGTGGGCGTGAGCGGGAGTTTTGGCAGCTGAATGTTGACGTCTTTGGAGTCGATACAGTAACGGCCGATATTGAGATACTTACCATTGCCGATGCAATCTTAAAAGAATTTGGTGCCGCACCAGCTGATTACTCAATTCGCATTAACAATCGCAAACTTATTCATTTCATGATGGCCGAATATCTTGGCCTCGACGCCATCGGTGCTCAGCAAATGATTAAATTGTTTGACCGCCGTAACAAAATTACCGAACAAGATTTCGACGAGCAAGCGCTGCTTATTCTTGGAGAATCGGAAGCGGACTCACTTGGTAAAATTAAACAAATTATTGATGCTCGCGATATCGCCTCGCTCCCGGAAGTCTTCCAGGCCGCCTCAGCGCTCGATGAAATTCGTCAAGTATTCAACGGTCTTGAGCAGGCCGGTATTACTAGTGCTGTTTTTGATGCTACCTTAATGCGCGGCCTCGATTATTACACGGGTACTGTGTTTGAAGTCTTCGATACACATCCCGACAATAATCGCTCATTATTTGGTGGAGGACGCTACGATGGCCTAGTAGGACTATTTGGTGCGGAGCCAATTAGTGCAGTCGGTATGGCGCCGGGAAGCACGATGTTCGAACATTTTCTTGAAGTACATAATTTATTGCCAGCAAACATCTCTAAAACACAGGCCTACGTTGTGGTAATTAATGAAGCATTTGACCAAGCAAATAGTGTCGCCAGTCGACTTCGTGCCCATGGAATCAATATCGAAGTGGATATCACTGGCAGAAAACTTGATAAACAGATTAAAGCCGCTGTTAAAAAACAGATCCCGTATAGTGTATTTGTTGGCGCGCAGGATGCCGAGAGTAATCAGTATGCATTGAAGGAATTGACCAGCGAAACCGAAGAAAAACTTTCTATCGAACAGATAGCTGAAAAACTACTCTCAGAGAGCTAAGCGATTGAGGCCAGCTTGCTCGGCTGTCCCACCTCTGTTACAATAAGAGCTAATGAAGACGACTGTAAAAAACCTATCCGAGACCAAAGTACAACTAACCATAACTATTGACTCAGAAGCCCTTGCTGCTGCCCAGCAGGTAGCTTTAGTGAAGCTCAGCAAAACTGCTAAAGTTCCAGGATTTCGCAAAGGCAAAGTTCCTGCAAGTGTGGCAGCGAAACACGTTGACCCGCAAGCGCTCCAACAACAGCTCCTTGATGACGCCGTAAGTAAAGCAGTTGCCGATGCGTTTATGCAGGAGAAAATCCAAGCACTCGACCGACCAATGGTCGATATTATTAAATATGTTCCTGGCGACCTGCTTGAATTTACCGCTGAAGTCGACGTACTGCCTGAAGTGACGCTCGGCGATTACAAAAAGCTGTCTGCAAAGGCTGAAAAAGTCACCGTCACTGCCGACGAAGTAAATGATACGCTTGAACGTATGCGTGCTGGTTTTGCTGAGAAGAAAGAAGTTACCCGAGCTGCAAAAGAAGGCGACGAAACCGTCATAGATTTTATTGGTAAGAAGAATGATGTTGCCTTTGACGGTGGCACTGGCACCGATTACACATTAAAGCTTGGCTCAAACCAATTCATCCCTGGCTTTGAAGAGGGTATCGTTGGTCATAAAGTAGGGGAAACATTCGACCTCAATCTCGAATTCCCTAAAGAGTATCATGCCAAAGAACTGGCGGGTCAAAAAGTAGTCTTTACGACGACACTCAAGAAAATCGTCGAGCCTGTGCTTCCAAAACTTGATGACGAATTTGCAAAGAAGACTGGTCAAGCCGAAACGTTGGCCGACCTTAAAGCTGACATTAAAAAAGAAATGCTTACACAAAAGCAAAACGAAGCCGCAAATAAACTCAAAGATGCCCTGATTGAAGAGCTGATTGAAAAAAGTACAGTGCCGGCTCCGGAGATTCTTGTTGAAGATCAAATGCGTTCTATTCAACAAGATTTTTCGCAGAACCTTATGTACCGCGGCCTTGATTTAACCACTTATCTTGAAGCGAATGGTCTTAAAGATGAAGATGAATGGAAAGAAAAGGAAGTTCGACCGGTCGCACTGCGACGCACTCAGGCTGGGTTAGTGCTTGCTGAGCTTACAAAGCTCGAAAAAATTGAAGCTACAGACGCAGAAATTGACGAACATGTTGAAATTCATAAGCGTCAGTATGCAAATAGTCCTGAAGCCCTGAAGCAATTTGAAACCCCAGAAGTACGGCGAGATATTGCGAACCACTACATCACCGAGAAGACAATCGAACGACTCGTAACTCTTAATGGCGGAACATTGGTTCGAGATCACTAAAATATCTCCTATCACTAATTAGCACTCACTTGACCTGAGTGCTAATTTTTTTTACAATTGAATAAAGAAAGAGGTATATCACTATGAGTACTCCAAGAAATTATTTAGTTCCAACTGTTATTGAAAAATCTCACGATGGTGAGCGCGCCTTTGATATTTATTCGCGCCTCCTCAAAGATCGCATCATCTTTTTAGGAGAAGAAGTGAATGAGCATACCGCAAATATTGTCATTGCTCAGTTGCTCTATCTTGCCTATGAAGACCCCAAGAAAGACATTAAGCTCTACATTAACAGCCCAGGTGGGAGTGTGTACGACGGGCTTGGTATTTACGACACTATTCAACTTATTAAACCGGACGTTCAGACAATTGGTATAGGCCTGCAAGCAAGTATGGGTGCATTCTTGCTTTCGAGTGGTACAAAAGGGAAGCGTTCGGCACTGCCAAATAGCCGTATTATGATTCACCAGCCATCAAGCGGTACTCAGGGCAAAATTACCGACCAAGAAATTACGCTCAAGGAAGGACTCTTCCTCAAGCAACGCTTGAATGAGATTCTTGCCAAGAACACCGGTCAAAAACTATCGAAGATTGAAAAAGATAGTGACCGTGACTTTTGGATGAGTGCTGAAGAAGCCAAAGAGTACGGGCTCGTCGACGAAATCATTACAGAAGCGTGAGCAGTATAGTACAATACTTCGTATGCCGACGCACCTGCCGATAACGACACATAAAAAACACGTTCACATTCATAAGCATTCAGTTACGCCATTCGATAAAATTGTAATGGTGGCATCTTTTGCCTACCCTTTAAGTAGCATCCCCCAGGTTGTCAATGTATTTTCTGGTACAACCGAGGGTGTTTCACTCCTTTCGTGGTCGATCTTTTTGATCTGCGCAGTGCTGTTTCTCGCCTACGGCATTCGTCGTAAAGTCCCACCGATGATCATCGCGAACTCTATCTGGGTTGTTATGGATACACTGGTAATTGCTGGTATATTTTTAGCACGTTGACATTAAAAGAGTCCTGGCGTATCGTAGGCACATCCATATTGGGATACCAAACGGAAGGATGCGTCGCATGGACGGGGCGACTACTCGAGCTAAGAAGAAGCTTGATCACCTGTGGAATCAGTGGCGAATCGAGCGCGCAGAAAGCGGCGTACGTATTGCCGCCCAGCGTCAAACCATCGAACGTGTCACGCAGGAGGTAATGCAGGCCGACTGTTCGAATGACGTTTTCGAACGACTCGTCGGCAATGCCGAAACGGTGTTGGTGCGAATGCACAAGCACTACACATTCCTGTTGATGAGAGGTGTGCTTCTCATGGTGGTATCGTGGGCGTTCAACCCGCTGGAGCGACTCGGTACGCGGTTCAACCAATGGATGAGCACCGACATGCAGCGTCGCTAGACGCGCTTGAGAGGCTCTTACTTGTGGTGGTGCTGCCTGCGATGACGCGCAGCACCACCACGAGGATTTTTATTTTACTCTTGACTCAAAGACG
>JBIIRX010000041.1:0-8254 GCA_044341315.1 Saccharimonadales bacterium (SeqCode) | reverse complement strand
GCTATTGGAACATAGGCTATTGTAACAGATTGAGTCCTAGATTGAAATATGCTACAATACCTATCTATGCGGGCGTCGTATAATGGCTAATATACGTGCCTTCCAAGCATGCGATGAGAGTTCGATTCTCTCCGCCCGCACCAAAGAAAAAAGCCGTGTCAGCGATACGGCTTTTTTCTTTGGTATGAGTTGACGGGGATTGAACTCTCATCGCGAGCGAGCACAGCGAGCTGATGAGAGTTCGAACATGCCCGGTGAAACTTGTTTTACGAACCGGCGCATGGCGAAGCATTCTCTTCGCCCGCACTAGCCATATTCTTGGAGGCGGTTAGGACTATACTTACCGTTTTTTAGACTAGATCTGCGTCGCTTGACGGGCTAGCTCAAGAGCGGCTTGCTTGGTGTACGTAACAGCTATAAACCTGTTTCGATGGCAAGACTGAACGTCCTCGACTCCGGTTTCTCGAACAAGGTCCTCGCCGAATAACCCTGCCCAATTCTGTGGCAGGGGTTTGCGAAGGCTATTGAACGAACTGTTATTTTGAATGGCACACAAAAGCCACCGGTCAGGCTTTTCTTGACAAACTACATAGAGTAACTGCTCAGGCATATCCCTGAGGTCGTGAACTGGGATGTAGTAATCGATGGAGACGAATGATTTGGTGTTCGATAATTCGAAACTATTTATAACTGACTTTTCTATATTCAACTTAAACAAGATAGTTTTTTTGAATCGTTCAAGGATTTGCCCGGCAATACTGGTGACCGTGGTGAATTGTTCGTCGAAGCTTTCGCCATCGACTGGATTAAAGGACCTTACTAAGTCGTCTATAGTAGGACGAAGAGTTTGCAGGTCGGTGCGAGTGTCTATCGTTTGCCCATTATCGTCCGCATCAATAGACTCAACTAGTTCTTTTTCAATACGTCGATGTACATCTTTATTATTATCACAGTATTGGAGGCCATACTCTTTCCAAAGTAAACCAAAAGCGGAGTAGATTACCCCATTTGGTCTCTTCGTTGCTGTGAGTAGATGATGGTCAAAACGCTTCGCAGTAGAGTCTTGTATGCCACCAACATCAAACACTACATCGGCTTTAACTAACTTGTTGATATCTCTAGTTCTTATAAAATCAGCTGCTGGGAAAATATTTTTTAGTAATGCGTAACCAAAAACATCATCTGCATGGAAAGGTCCATCGTGGGTAGCGATAACCATCTATTGATTCGTCTTATCTTTATCTATCCAGTCAGAGAAAAGTGATAGAGCCTGCTTGGCGCCTTTTGTGACTTGATCTCCAAGGCCGTCAATTTTAGAAAGCTCGATCCAGTCAATTGTCTCCAGCTCGATAGGGTCAACTGTAAAAGATATTTCAGTCGGATTATCTATAAGTAGTGCGTATATGATAGTTTGTCGATTAAGTATTCCATCTTCAAGCTTTTCATAGGTGTCGTATTCACCAACATGTTGCAACTTTAGACTAGAGGCATCGACGCCAATCTCTTCTTTTAATTCGCGTATAGTACCTTCATAGGCTTCCTCATGGGCGTCTATGTGGCCGCTGGAACTTGTATCCCATGCGCCTGGCATGGTTGATTTATTGAGGCTACGCTTTTGAAGAAGAACCGATCTGTTATTACGGGAATAAATTATAACTCTGCCAATCTGGTGGCGAAGACCCATGGGAACAACATATTCTCGACTTACACACCCGATTTCTTTGTTCTGGTCATTAAGGATTTTGATGAACATATATTATCTATTATAGCCTATGACGTTGAGTAAGCCTCTTAACTCGATAGCGTTATCCGGTGAATGTACTAGATTGCGTGAATAATAGGCATACTGATCCTTGGTAAATCTAACGTCCGGGTTTGCTTTCCGCTCTAGAATTTTAGGTAGCAGATCGTGGTATAAACTCTCGTCTCCTGGTACGGGTAATAGGTCGCGCAAAGTTCCGTCAGTGATCCGGCCCTCCAGAAGCCTCTCAATAGATCGGTCTCCAACTCGAGGTCCTTTGATGTCGTTAATTTTTTTCATTACTCCGGCTGCGTCAAGTGGTCCTTCGATGACGATACCTAAATTCGGCCCACTGCCTAAGTATTCAGCGGCGTCACGAAGATCTTCACCTGAAAGCGCAGGATATACTTCGACTACTTGATCGTAAGTCAGTCCGCGTAAAAGTTTTTCAAATACTATCTTACCGCCAAATTTAGCAATTTTAGATCGCAAAATCTCCTTTATGGCGCCGACTTGATTTCTATCGAGAGCATCAGGTTTCAATAGTATGGCGCCGACTGCTCTATGGGCTAGATCTTGTTCGACATGTGACAGAATGTAACGACTTATATCTTCGCCAACAATACGTCCGTCAAGCCGGAAAGGATAGATGGTACTTTCATCGCTAGAGTATAAAACAGCCGAAGAGTGATCTGGTGATATCCACTGATCATCGCCGATTTGTGGGAATGGTTCACGATCTAGAATATCGCCCTCCATCATGATCTGATCTGGGCGCAAATTAAAGACCGATTCTGGATAAGCGCGAATCTCTAAGAAATCGCCAGGAATGGCTTTAGACGTGAACTTGTTGACTCTTTCAACAAAGTCGGGTAAGTGTTCTAAAATAGTCGATTCAAGATGCTGTTTAAAGTTAGCAGCCATCCATGGAGCGTCCTGAGGGTTGGCGTCTGTAAACCCATTACTGTAATATTCAGGCCGCTTGTAATATCCACTGAAAGCTGATCTCTTTTTATCGTGCCATTGGCGAGTGCCTCGCGTAACGCTACCATTGGCGAGCTCTTCTATTAAGCTGATACCTGCAGTACTGACCGAGTACTCGGCTGCAGCCGATTGGGGGTATCTTTTAGAGCCACCCATATATCTAAATCACTTCTCGGACCGGGGAATAGTTTGCGGCGACCAGCGTTACGCACAGAGTCATAAGCCGCACCTAGTTGACCCGGACGACGTTGTTCTAGGAAGCTGGATGGTGGTCGAAAGGTTTGTATAAGAGAGCCGATAGCAAGTACACCGGTAATATCTGGATAATCTGCTGCGACTTCCTGGGTTTTCTCATTCAGAATAGCCCACTCACTAGGGTCTATAAGAGCTTGAATAGGCATCGTTTCTAGTTCTCGACCTCTCAGCATAATCATATAATGCATACTTAAAGCCGATATGTCAAGTGTAAGTTCGGTTTATTTATCTAAACTTTCGAATTGAGGAATAGACTCGCATTTCTTGCTATTGGACTGGGGAGTAAAACTAATAAAAACTAACGTATCGTATCGCATTAGAGTGTACCAATAGAACTTTCGCTAAAACGGCGTGCTATAACAGTATATTTCGTTGTAAATAATACTCAAAAATATACCATAAAAACACTTGTAATAAAAATACTTATGCTTCATAGTCATTTTTGTACAGAGGTAAAACAAAAAAATGAGTAAAGTGGATTATGAAAAACAAATATTGGAGCAGTGTCTCGTATAAAAACCGAGTTACATTTATTGTAGCCTTTTTACTTTTGGCGCTTATCAGTCTCTTAAGCCAAGGCCGTGCGTACGCAGCGGCTCATCTGAGTGTTACTAACCAGTCGCTTGTGTTTACGCAGGGTCAGCAGGTAAAGCTTGACCTTGAGTCGGCCGATCCATTGACCTGGAAACTACAAAACAGCCTTGAGGAAGAGTTACGATCTGGAAGTGTCGGTGCTGGATCCTCAAGTATTGATTTTGGGAGCCAGCTATCACAGGGACTCTATACCGTACTATTCACTTCATCAACACAAACCGATTCAGTTCGGTTTATGGTACTTTCCTCAAAAGTCCTCAGCAATGACCCATTTTATATGGTGCAAACGCACTTTGGACAGACCTCAAAGCTGGTATATAATGTCGATCGAACACTCCCTTTTTTGAAGCAAATTGGCTTTAACGGGATTCGTGACGAGGTATCATGGGGACGAGTCGAGAGTACGCTCGGTCAGTATGCGACGCCTGCTTTTGCCCGAGACTACATGGATAAAGCAGCTGCACAAAACATGCGCATGTTGTGGATTGCAGATTATGGAAATCTCCTGTATGCATCTGACAGATATGATATTGGCGACCCGGCGACAATTGAAGGGTTTGCTAATTACGTCCACGCTTTTCTTGGGATGAACCCAGATATCAAGATGGTGGAAGTGTGGAACGAATATGATGGCAATGCGTTGCCGTGTAGCTCTGGAACGTGTTATGAGGAGCTCCTCCGAGCAGTGTATACGAAAGTGAAACCAGACTTCCCCGATGTCCAAATTATCGGGGGTGTAACAACCGGCAGCGCGTCCGCTAACGACTGGCAGTGGTATCGTGACCTTTTCAACGCAGGAGGTATGAACTACCTTGATGCGCTTTCTATTCACCCCTATGGGAGCTCGAATAATACCATTAAGCTCACAACCGAAAGCCTGAATGCGCTCGTACGTGAGTTTAACAATGGGCAGACGAAGCCTATTATCGTCAGTGAGTTTGGGTTGCCAATTATTGGCAACGTTACTGAGAAACGCCAAGCGGCCCGGATTGCCTCGGCCCTTATACAGTTTAAAAGTATTTCTAATATACAGATGATGTCGATTTATGACAGTATTGATGACGGTGAAGACCCAGCGTACAACCAACATAATTTTGGTATGTTCAAGGGATCGTCAGACTTCCAGCCATCGCGTATTGCGGTTGCCTATGAACCAAAACTATCGGCACAGTCATTTTACACAATGCGTCAGCAACTTGACGGCCTCGCATTTATGCAGGAATCGTCGGTTATTGCCGACACTGTCAACCGACTTGATTTCGGAACCAATGGTACGGTTAAGAAAAGCGTCTTTATGCACATGCAATACAACTCAAGCGGTGCGAATGTGGCAACAGAAGTCTTTGATGTCGCTGTTGATCCGGCCGAAGAAACGCTCGTTCGAGACATGTATGGGAATATCATCCTTCGTTCTCAGGGGGAATCATCAGTGCAGCTGAGCCAGTACGATGGTCCACTGTATCTCTCGTACCTTTCGAACGAAATTGAAGACGATGTACCGGGCGCTCCTAACACAGGATTTGTTGGGATTGTACAAAACCCTATCCTCATTGTTGGTGCGCTCGCTGCCGGTATTCTCCTGTTCGTAGGCTATCGCAGAATTCGTTTGAATAGGTAGGTTCGAATATGGACGGTCGTTCAATGGACGGAATGGTACCGCAAGGTCCGACTCGTCGACCTATGCAGGCTCAATCAAGAGAAGAGTTTCGCTCTGCTCGTCGGCCGTATCCATCAGGATCGCGACCCGACCTCGGCATTTACCCGCTGCGAGAACGACCGATCATAGAACCACGCCAAGAAACGACCACCCCCCAGCCTACACCTGTTTCAGCGGTGCAGCCGGTTGCATCGGTACGTAGAGAACAGGCAATCAAGCAATATCAGGCACCAAGCACTCTTGCGGTAACAAAACCGACTGTCGAGCCAAAAAAGCGCGTCCGCCCAAACCTCGTGGGGAGTATGCTGATCGTTATTGCGCTTATTATATTAGCTATAGTGGCGATTACCGCCTATGCTACCTGGCGCCAGAACCAACAGGTACGCGATAAGGTGACAACGATTCAAGCGTCAGCGGTGTCTACTGATCGTGAAGGCACCAATGAAACAAAAGTTACCAAGAGCGACCTTGATTCGTATGTCGTATCGGCAGATATGCCCCGCATACTTCGGATTCCAACACTTGACGTACAGGCACGTATTTTAAGAATGGGGATTACCGATGGACGCGTGCAGGCACCGGAGAGTATATGGGACACAGGCTGGTACGATGGTTCGGCAAAACCTGGTGAAGCGGGTACGTCATTTATTGATGGACATGTATCAGGACCATCGCAACCAGCTATTTTTGCAAAACTCGATACACTGAAAACTGGTGACCGTATTGAAATTGAAAAAGGGGACGGCTCGCTTCTACGTTATTCAGTTAAGAATGTGGAAACCATACCCGTCGACAAAGTGGATATTCGCCGAATTCTCAATTCAGGTGGCAGTAATGGGCTGGTGATTATGACCTGCGGGGGTGCCTATCTTGGCAATTATACGTATGACAGTCGAGTGGTCGTGCACGCTGATCGCATGAACTAATTGTAGCGAGCACTAATGTGTAATTGGGTTTCTTGATAACACAAAATCGTCAAAGTATAAGTACTCGTCTTTCGTGCTTGCAAATGATGCGTCGCCGCCGCCAAAGAAAACTGAAAACATCAGCATATCAATGGCATAACTCGTGTCATCGCGGAAACGAATATTCTGCAGGTTGAGCACGCGCGTACCGTCAAACCAAGCTTGGAACACCCCGTCCGTTTTGCCGGGTGTGTTCATTTTCACGTAGTGTTCAATTGAGTGCCATTTATTATCATTTATGTATGTACGTCCTCCTGATGCGTAACGGTAATTGTAGCCAGGCCCGTATTTGGTGGTTTGATTTGGGTGGTAGAAATACTGGATAAGGTGTCCACCGGTTTGCCACATATTGCGCCCACTCCATCCAGTGGCTTTACCGGCCGGGTTGTTGCCACCGTCAGCAAGACGCGGCGCATTGGTGGTTTGATCACCGCCTGACGGGCATGTCCCACCGCAGAGACCGGGAATCTTTCCACCTTTTACGCTATCGAAGTTCGGACTCGTCTTAAAATTATAGGCAAAGTACCCGCTTGTCATGGGTGTGTTCAGCTTCCAGTTAATTGCCATAGAATGACGGAGGGGTGAGCCGGAGCGTGCATTAAAACTGCCTTTGGGCATCTTCTTGACAAGATAGCCATCGCCCCCATCTTTTTCGACGAATAATGAGTCGGCAGCTGCAACCGAGTAGGTAGTAATGCGACCATGGGTATTATTAAAGGTTTCGCTGGCTCTACTGGCGGTAAATACACCCAATTGACTCGAGTTGAAGTCCCAAGAAAGCAGGGCTCCAGCGGTCTTCATAGAGCGTTTCACGGGCGCCGTGCTAACAGGATTCTCAGTACTTTCTTCGGTCGGCTGGTACGGTGCGTTGGCCGCT
Source organism: Saccharimonadales bacterium (SeqCode) (assembly GCA_044341315.1). Taxonomy (GTDB): domain Bacteria; phylum Patescibacteriota; class Saccharimonadia; order Saccharimonadales; family Saccharimonadaceae; genus Microsaccharimonas. Next base: position 1,181 of record JBIIRX010000041.1, on the reverse strand, counting down.
GGAGGTGCGGCCGGGGTAGCTGATTGTTCGTCCGGTGTCGTTGCAATACCAGCATCTTCGTGAAGTCTGGTATCAGGAGCGGCAAGCGTTTCAGCCTGCTGCTCTGCTTCACTGACTATCTGAATTGGCTTCACAACTTGCTCGACGGTCAAAGCGACAATGCGCGATGCGCCATATCCAACCAGACTCGTAACGACGAGAACCGCCAAGAGGGTGATCGTGGCTGCTGTGCGATTCGCATTATGAAAAGGTGACAAAAACAACAAGAACTTCTTAATGCGATAAAAGATGCCTGGCTTTTTTGGAGGTCCTGCAACCTGGTAAGGAAACTGACTCATGTGTTTGTGTTTGGATACTTATGAGGTTTTGATTAATGTATCTTCTTTCGGTGCCTTCAGTATAACACGTTTATAGGTATCCGGGTCTTGGTACCCCATCTCATTGGTACGAATGACCGTCACGCGATGCTCCGAGGCTTCCTGAATGATACAGGGAAACCATTGTTGCTCGTCTTTATCGAAATACTGCCATACGCCAAGCAGATAACCGAGACCCTTTTCGCGAACAATACGCTCGGCCTCGACCTCCGTTTGTAAGCGGGCGATTGCGTAGCCAAAAACAGTCTGAGCAACCCAGCTACCATTCTCGTGGGTAACATAGCCAAGAAATTCTTTATCGTCTTCTCGGTAGAGGGCGTGCTTCATTTTAATGGTCGTGCTCGGCAGCTTCTGCCTCGGCCTTATCAACATGGACGGTGCCGTGCGGGTGTTCGGCTGGGGCATAAATAGAGTAGAGCTTCAGCGGTTCATTACCAGTATTAATAACATTGTGCCAGACGCCTGCTGGTACAAAGATGGCAAAATCGTCTTCGGCATCCCAGGTTTCAAGTTGCTCAGCGGACGGCCCCATTTCAACACGGGCGGTGCCTGCTTCAATACGCAAGAACTGATCGTGATCTTCATGGACTTCGAGCCCAATATCATCGCCAGGCTGAATCGCCATGAGAGTCATCTGTAAATTGCTACCAGTCCAGGCGGCGGTGCGAAAGGTAGTGGTTTGCAGTGTAAGGTCTTCAATATTCACTACATACGGGTTTGGTCCAAAATCATTCATAGCATACTCCTTTGCTTAACTACTCTTATTATAGCGTGGTTTGGTATAATGACGGAGGTTCCTAACAA
>JBIIRX010000040.1:0-8640 GCA_044341315.1 Saccharimonadales bacterium (SeqCode) | reverse complement strand
ATCCCTTCGAAAACAAAGAGAAATTCGAAGCAAACTTCCCAGGTGATTTCATTGTCGAATACATCGGTCAAGTTCGCGCATGGTTTTACTACATGCATGCCATGAGCGTTGCGCTATTTGGTGAAAACTCATTCAAGAATGTCGTAGTGACGGGTAACGTTGCCGGAAATGACGGCCGTAAGATGAGTAAAAGCTATGGCAACTACACCGATCCAAACGAATTAATGGACAAGTTTAGCGCCGACTCACTTCGCTTCTTACTGCTTTCAAGCCCACTCATGAACGGTGAAGACTTCGCACTCCAGGATAAAGAAGTAGGTGACATCGCCCGTAAACTCAGCATGGTCTGGAATATGTACGACTTCTTTACCATGTATGCCGCGGTTGATGGCTGGGAATTTAACGGCGACCTCGTCGACCTATCCGACACTGTTAAGAACCCGCTCGACCAATGGATTATTAGTCGAGTCCACCAACTCATTCACGAAATCGAAACACATATGGACGGGTATGACATTCCAAACGCGACCAGCCCAATCTTGCCATTCCTTGACGATGCCTCAAACTGGTATGTGCGCCGTTCACGCCGCCGCTTCTGGAAGTCAGAAGATGATGGTGATAAAAACGACGCTTACCAAACGCTGCATTACGTCTTGGTTCGCCTCAGCCAAGCCTTGGCGCCATTCGTACCATTCATGGCAGAAGAACTGTACCGTAAACTCACCGGTGGGGAAAGTGTCCACTTAACTGACTGGCCAGCAGTGGGTCACGCGAATGAACTCGTGCTAGATCGGATGGCGCGTACCCGTGAGATTATCGAACAAGGGTTGTCACTCCGTATGTTTAAGAGCGATGCCGAAGTGCAGATTAAGGTGCGGCAACCGCTTTCGAAGCTCACCTATGGTGGTGAAAAGCTTGACGACTTCTACGAATCAATTATTGCCGAAGAGGTGAACGTAAAAGAGGTTGCGCATGGTGACTTTGAGTTTGTATCACTCGACAAAACAATAACCCCAGAACTTCGCCGTGAAGGTATGGCTCGAGAAGTCATCCGTCATGTACAGGCAGCCCGTAAAAATGCTGGTTTGAATATTGATGATCGTATCAAGCTGAGCCTTTCGGCCGATGAACCGCAACTGACGCAAGCAATAGAAGAGCATAAAGAGGTGATTGTTACCGAAACGTTAGCAAGTGACATCACGACAGAAACCTATGCACATGCTTCCGAGGGGACAATCGAAGGTGCAACTATAGCGCTCTCGCTCGAAGCCGTGTAAAAAGCGCAGCCCTAGTATTGACAAAACAACCCGTTTATGCTAAGGTTATTACTATTACTACTTCTTAGTAATTAGCACTATGACATCACCTGAAACGCACCAACCACAAACCTTTAAAAAGCTCCGTGAGCAGTTTCATGATGATGAAGGTAATTACAACCTCTTGAGAGGTGACAAGCAAAAAGTCCGCGGTGAAATGAACCGTTGGGATACTGACTATACCCTCGAGCAGTACGCGAAAGCGACCGACCGTATGATCGGCCTTATGGATGGTTCAATTGATACACGCATCATCAAGGACCCAGTAAACCCAGAACGTTCACTCCAAAAACCCGATGGGGTTATTTGGTTAGATAAATCAGCGCGACCTGTTTCATGGTTTGCTGATGATCTTTGGGAACAGTTCGCTGAACCTGGTGTTGAAAAGCCATCGTATGACTTTCTGAACATCGACCGTGTAAACTGGTTTACGCGCCAAGGTCACCGTGAACAAGAGGCCGCAACGCGACTCGGACCTGATGATTTTGATATCGAAAAAGTTCTCGAAGAAGACATTGCTCGTATTCGCGCCTATTTCGTACAAGGTGAACTTACTGAGGCACATTGGCAAGAAGAAGTATGGCAACTACCAACTCGATTAGATGATAAAAACATTCTTATTATTGATGAGGTGAAAAACCGTGGCGGTACGTTAGCAATTGCTGCGCAACTTATTAAACGTGCAATTCCTGAGGCGACCATTTCTGGTGATTATTTCTGGCCAAGCAACTTTTACTCAATCGATAAAAAGAGCGCCGAACGCACGTCGCAACAGATGGAATCTGCACCAGTTTGGTACGATAACGACACCACGATGGGTCGTGGGGTTGGCGAAATCTCTGAAACCTATTGGACCCAAAAATATCAGAAAGATCCATCACAAGAAAATCTACGCACCTATCTTGCATGGCCAATGCTGAGCGCTCCGCATTATGACAGGATTACCTTTGACGAGGTACCTGATCCGAAAGCCGATCAGCTTCGGCAGGATATTGCGTACCTTTCGTATGCCGTCGCCGAACGTAAAGTGCTCCGAACACTCGATAAAGATCGTCCAATAGATCAGTTTATGGCCGGTGTCGCCATACAAGGACTGTTACCAAGAGAATACAGCCAATATCGAGAAGAACGAAGCAAGCGACCAAATACCAATAAATAGCAAATGCCCCGGCCAAAACTGGCCGGGGCTTTAGGTGTCCTGTATTTCAATGACACCTAGGGTACGTGCGGTGGAGGATAAATCGTAATACCCAATCACGCCGCGGGCGCCCTCTTTTGTCCAGGTGTACCCTTCGATACGAATCCCCGTGGGGGACCAGTCTTCGATAACTGCCTGGATGATGACGATCAGCTCTGTCGAGCGACCATCACGGACAACGTGGTACGGTACCTCAGTGCCAGTCTTGGGGAGACTGTACGGTTGTCCCTTATGGGGGGCAACAGTGTATCGCTGCATTGCTTCACCTCATCTCTCAAGTTGGATAAACAGGCCTGAAGCTTTACTATTATAAAGTATAAAATTATATTTGTCAATACGCTTCTGCTTGTTATGGACGATCATAGTCTAACTGCATCATTTAGCTTATACTAATACCCATGGCAACAATTCCTCTTTGGGCGGCGCAGTGGGCGGACTTACCAACGCTGCAATTTCGCCAGCAGATTACTGATGCGGTTGATAAAAATCAGGTGGTCGTACTGACTGCCGAGACGGGTGCGGGTAAAAGTACCCAAGTGCCGCAGTATTTAGCTGAGCATGGGTATACTCGTGTCATCGTTACGCAGCCGCGTATTTTAGCAGCCCGAACGCTGGCCCATCGAGTGCGCGAAGAATGGGGAGCTCGTCATGATATCGATGCGACCGATGTTGTGGGGTATCGAACCGCTCATGAACGCGAGGATAGCGGCCAAACCAAGATTTTATATTGTACTGATGGGCTACAACTCGTCCGCGAGATTACTGGATCCGGTACCAGTGAAAAGCAAGTACTGGTGCTCGATGAAGTCCATGAATGGAATGAGAACATGGAAGTGTTGGTGGCCTGGGCGAAGAAGCGTATTCTCGAAGATCCGACTTTTCGCGTCGTAATTATGAGTGCCACCATTGAAACCGACGCGCTGGCCGAATATTACGGCACCAAGGCAGTTATTAATGTTCCTGGTCGGCATTTTGAGGTGAAAAAGCGTACTGGTGAAGATTTGCTCGCCGAACTTTTTACGCAGCTTGAGCATCCTGGCAAGGCTGTCCTCACGTTTTTACCGGGAAAGGCAGAAATTCAAGCGGTCGCCGATGCTTTGGAGAGCCGGGCGCAAAAGGCGGGTGTTGAAATAATTCCGCTTCATAGCCAGCTCGAAGCCGAAGCGCAGCAAAAGGCGTTTCAAAATTTTCCGGGCGGCAAAATTATCCTCGCCACGAATATCGCTCAAACCAGCGTGACGATTGATGACGTTGATGTCGTGATTGATAGTGGCCTGGAGCGCCGCAGTGAAGTACGCAGTGGAGTGGAAGGATTGTTCATTGCCCAAATTTCGCAGGCTGATTGCGCGCAGCGCGCCGGGCGTGCTGGCCGAACCAAGCCGGGCGAATATATTTTAGCGCCGTACGACAACTTGCCCTCTCTACCCATCGATAAACGCTTACCGTACCCGACCCCAGAGATTATGCGAAAGCACATTGACCGCTTAACCTTGCGGTTAGCGAACATCGGGATTGATATTGAAGAGCTCGATTTTTATCATGACCCAGGCAAGAAGTCGATCCAACGCGCCAAGCGCTTATTGGTAGCGTTAGGGGCGATGACCCGAAGTGGAGAAGTAACAAATATTGGCCGCGCTATGGAGCGATTTCCGGTTGAATCAAGTTACGCTCGAATGCTCATTGAGGGTGAGCAGTACTCCGCCGACATTCAGGCAAAGCTAGCGGCAATTATTGCCATTCAAGAGGTGGGTGGCGTCATTAAGGGTGGAACAAAATACAGTGGCTGGCGTACGTTCACGAAGCAAACCAAGTCGGATTTGCTTGCCGAATATGACGTGTATCGGGCGGTGGCGAATGAGGCAACGGCATTCACCGACGACGAACTCGAGGAAATGGGTATTATTACGAAGAACTTGGTGAAAGCCGGGGAGGTGATTGAACGGCTACACCGTGATTTGTCGCTCAATGGGACTGAGTTGGCTGCCCTGACTGACGACGACGAAGCCCCATTGCTTCAAAGCATTGTCGCTGGCCAAATCGACCAGCTTTGGTTTATGAACGACGAGGGGAAAGCTGAACACATTTTTACCGGCAGTGTGCGTGAGCTATCGAGCAATACGGTGGTGCGGAACCCGCGTCTTCTTTCCGGTACGCCCTTTGACCTACAAATTCCAACCCGCAGTGGGCTTGAGGTGTTGAACTTACTTACGGCTGTGACAGCAGTGGAAGCGAACTGGTTATTGCAACTCAGCTCTGATGAATTTCGTCCTGGCCCAAGCCGGGTACTGTTCGACCCGCGTATCAATGGGTTGGCACGTCGTCAGCAGCTCCGGATTGGGAAACGCCTGATTGAGGGGCAGTCGCAACCCCTTCTGGAAGATACGTCCGAGCATCGTCAGCTCTTTCAGCGAGAGTTTTCAAAGTGGTGTTACGATCAACTTGAGAAACAACGCCGCAACTTTGAACGTTTTCACAAACACGTGCCAAGTATTTCGTTAAAGCAGGTTGAACACGCAGTGAAAGCCCGCACCTGGGGGTTAGTGTCGCTCGATCAACTGCGTTCTGCTGAAAAACGTGAGGCGATGGCGCTGGCCAAGCTCGAAACCTACGTAGGCGATGATTTCGTACAGCATCTCGGCGTGCCACGTCACGGCAGGGCATACGATCAGCGGCGCGACGACCGCGATGCTCGTCCGCGCCGACACGGCTGGAAACCACAACACAAGCGTAAATATCGAAAGGATAATTGGTAATGAGTAAGGTGACGGTATTTGGAGCAAACGGCCGAGTCGGCAGCATAGTGGTCGAGAAACTTGTGCAACAAGGCCATACGGTGCGAGCATTTGTGCACGGCGAGCCGCGTCAGCGCCTAGCAGACGTTGAATATATGCAGGGAGATGTGAGTGACGAGGCAACCGTGCGCGCCGCCCTTACGGGCGCTGAAGTGGTCGTTTCTGCCTTAGGAAGTTGGGGAACAAAAGAGCAAAATATCCTGACGGTGGCGATGGGTCATATTGTGCCGGCTATGGAAGCTGCCGATATCCGTCGTATTGTCTCGCTCACAGGTGCTGATGCGCAGGTGGCGGGCGAACCAGTAAGTCTGATTGGTCGGCTCAGTCACTTTGCATTTTCACGACTTGCTTCCAAAATTATGAAAGACGGTGAAGCGCACCTGGCGATACTAAAATCGTCGACACTCGATTGGACGGTTGTTCGATCACCAGTGATGAATGAGCGCGGAGCTGCTACTTTTGTTCTTTCGAAAAAATATCCAATGCCATGGCAAACAATTCACCGTCACGCCGTTGCGGATGCCATGGTGCAGCAAGTAGGGGATACCCAGTGGTATGCCCAAGCACCGTACATCCAGCGCGGCTAATATTGACTTTCTAAAACATTTATGCTTAAATAGTATCAATAGCTTTTTAAAACAAAAATATATGTCAGTATTTCAATATCTACAACTCCAACCGGTCGATCCTCAGGATGACGGTAGCATCAGCGACCTCGATGAATATGATCATGACGAGGTTATTGACCTTAATGAAGAGAATGAAGGCGAAGATATTCTCCATGCTTGGGAGGCAATTGAGCACGACATGCACGAAACGGCAGTCACTAAATAGGTATGGATATTTCCGACGAACAATTTGACCAGCTGATTACTCGTGCCATGGATGAGCTTCCCCAGGAATACATTAAGGGTCTGGAAAACGTTGCTATTTTGTATGCCGACGAACCAGACGACTATCAGCGTCAAACGGCGCACCTGCATGACCACGATATTTTATTAGGCCTGTACGAGGGTATACCGCTGACGAAACGCGGTACGAACTACACATTTGTACTTCCCGATAAGATTACGTTGTTCAAGCACTCTATTTTATCGGTCGTGGATACGCCGGAAGAATTATTCGAACAAATAAAGCGCACATTGTGGCACGAGATTGCCCATTACTACGGGCTTGACCATACTAATATTCACGCCTTGGAGGCCCAGAAGAGAGACGAAGCCTAGCTGCTTATGCTATACTAGGAATACATTCACTATCAGACTGTAGTGCGAGAAACGAGGAATGTATGGCAGAAGTAGCGTCACACGCGCAAATAACCCATAACTATATACGTCAGATATCCACCGCTGGAGCATTGCTTGCAGCGACTTTTTTTATCCTGGTACTTTCAATCGGAGTGTCGGTGAAAGTTGGTGCAGTTGAGGACGATACTTCCACAAGCCAAAGCCCGACCCAAGGGGGAAGTGGCAATGCTGTGGCGCCACCCGGAGCACCCGCGCCGTATAAGACACCTTCAAACGACGTATCGGTGAACTGGAGCTGGGCGGCAGCCTCCGTTGATACGACCATTTATTACGAGTATGCAGTAGTACCCGAGGGGCAGACACCTGATGCCTGGATGAGCACATCATTCACGAGTGTTTCAACGACCGTGCCGGGTGAAGGCACCTATCGGTTGTATCTGCGTACTGCCACCGATGACGGCCAGTATAGTGACATTGTATCTGGAGTGGTGACAATCGATACCACTGCTCCTACTGCTACTATCGATTCACCTGCACCAGCCGTTGTAGGGGGAACAGCACTATTCCAGGGTACTTTGCTTGACTTTCGTGACATGACACTCACTGTGGGGAGTCGTATCGTAACGCTGAGTGATGGAACGTACGAACCGCAAACGGGTAGGTGGACGATACGCCTTGATACGTCGAACTTCGCCCCTGGTGTGTATCGAATAACGTTATTTGCACGTGATGATGCAGGTAACAGCAGCACTAGTACATCAGAGCTACGCATTACTGCCCCGGCTGCTCCAATAGTTGCAAGTGCTAGTACACCGCCGCCTACACTAGGAGCCACGCCGCACGCAAGTAGTATTGTTCCAGCAACTATTAACCCAGGTGCCTTCCAGGCGGTGCTGACTGATGCGGGTATTGCGCCCTCACCGGCAACACAAGGGGTGGTCGGTACTCGGCCTGCTCCAACGGTTTCCCCAGTAGAAACCACTGTGACCCAGACTATCAATAGCGATGCGAATCAAGGGCGCTTTGTTGGCCTTGCCTGGTATTGGTGGCTGTTAATGTTATCCGCAGTGGCGGCAGTAGGGTGGGGAATCAGCAAGTGGGGCGCGCAACCCGTTCAGTATGCTCCTGCTAAGCCGATGAGCGGGAGCAATGAGTAGAGCCCTAGACTAGCTTTACATTCGGGCTCATCTCTGTTACAATTACATACTGATTGTTAATAAAAGGAATAAAGATGACAAAAGCAGTCGTTAAGATCGGTGGCAAACAATTCGTTGTAGCCGAAAAAGAGACCCTCATGGTGGACCTCCTCCCTGAAGGAACAAAAGAGCTCACGCTTGACGCACTGTTGGTGATTGACGGTGAGAAAACCACTGTTGGCGCTCCAACGGTCAAAGACGTGAAAGTAACCGCAAAGGTGCTTGAAGATGAAGTCAAGGGTGACAAAGTACAAGTTATCCGCTACAAATCAAAAAAGCGCGTGCACAAGCTGAACGGTCACCGTCAAAAGTATTCAAAGATTGAGATTAGCTCAATCAAGTAGTACTTCTTTTATAAAAATCCCTCAATGAGGGATTTTTTTATATCGGTGCGCTATACTAATTGAAAGGCATACACATGGTGGAAGTAAGCAACACGCACAACTCGAGTGGATTCACAATTATTGAGCTATTAGTGGTAATTGTTGTGATTGCTATCCTAGCGGCAGTGGCAATTACATCGTATACGGGCATAAGTAATCGTGCTACCGAGGCAAGTGTCAGTAGTGATGTTGAGTCAATTGGGAAGCAGCTCGAGATCTTTAAAGCTTTAAATGGGCGGTACCCAGCCGTGCCGCTCAATTTGACTGCAGGTAATGCGCCGGAGCTCGAAGAGGTGCTGCGTAAGGCTGCATTGTATTCACAAACTCGTTCAACAATGGGTACGGATGGTCAATACGGGAGAATTAAGTCGTTTATTTTTTGCGCATCGCCCGATGGAACGCAAATAACCATTGCCGCGTATGCGCCAATTGTTAAGAACGTACTCTCCACCGAACTGGATAAGGCGGTCGGGAAGCCAATTTATTACTACTCTTCAACCAAAGCAAA
>JBIIRX010000046.1:0-7201 GCA_044341315.1 Saccharimonadales bacterium (SeqCode) | reverse complement strand
TGATGCAGGCAATAATGGAATTAAAAGCCTCAATAGTCATCTTGGTGCCGCGTACTGGCGGGCACGTATCGGCATTTGGAATGATCTTCGCGACCGAATGAATGACGCGGATTTCGTTTTGGCGCGTTTTTCTGCAGATGAACAGCAACAGCTTGCCGAAATTATCCGAACCACTGTTTTTGACCTTATTAAAGCGTTTGTCCACGGCAAGCCACTTGCTACAAGTGTTAGTCACGAAAAAAATCTTGAATAACCTCTAAAATGAAACGCGGGTGGCGGCGAAATCCCCGAAGGGACCTCAGCCGCCACCCGTTTGGGTGGGTGCTCACTTATTCAAGCTGACGCGAAACAGGTTGACGATCGACCAACCGAGCGCTACCAGCATGAAAACGCTGAAAGTGACCCAGAAGAACGAACTGGCATTGCCAGAAAACAGCCCTCCGAGCCACCCTGCAAGCCCCGCAAGCCCGTACAACATCCAAGGGACGCAGAGCAAGGGCTTCGACATGACAAGCGCCGAACGGCGCCACACGACGACCAACAGCGCGATCACACTGTTGAAAAACACCACCCAGAATCCGGCACCATTCGCTAATTCCACGGGGAAATTAGCAAACCAGTTCCAGATACTCACAAGCGTATTCGTATCCACTGTCATCCTCCTGACTTTCGGGGAAAGAAACTCGCAAGCTTAGGTATATTTATATCATATTTAATCGTTTATTTCAATGAAAGAGCCCCGAGGAGCACACCCGTTTACACGGGGCTCTCTCGAGGCTCGGTCTTAGTTGGAAAGAAACGCTTGCAAGTGCTTGACGTTCGGAACATTTTCAAACGAGACTTTTCCACCTTCAACTTTACCGAAGATAGTCAAGTCACCACACCCCCAGAACACAATCCGGTTCAAGAAGCCGATACGAATCCGCCTTTCAATAGATCCCTCAAGAAACGTCTCGTCTCCATCACCATCGCCAGTAAAGCCCCAAAACAAACTCGTGGGTTCCGCATACTCAATCAGCACACCCTTTTCAAGACGGACGAGCCTTCGTGTTCGCCGTAGGTAACGATGAATCTCACGTCCGATCGGGTAAAAACTGACCGCTGTACCCACGAACATTGAGATCCAAGCGAAAGGCAGGTCAAGACGGAGTGTCACGACCATCACAATGATCGGAACAATAAACAGCACTAAGCCGGTGTACACGAAAAAAGTGTACCATCGCGGTCCAATGCGATGCACGAACAAACGTTCAAGCAAATCGCGAACGTGATACCGAAAAAAGTAGACTGAATCATCTCTTAAGACGATTTCTTCAACTTCTTCATCTCCGATCGGAATAGTTTCGATCGGTTCCGTCCTCGCATCGCTTGACCCTGCCGCAATAGGCTGCTCGTCGTCTGATGACGATAGTGAAACATGATCGGGCGGACCAACTGAATAGCCGCCGGAGAGTTCAAAAGCTCCGTCTAGCCCCTCTCGGTCCATACTACCTCCAGAAATTAGGGTTCCAAGCATTGCTCGCAACCAAGGTTCGTGCCACAGAGCTGTGGCAATCCTATTATTATACCATTTCTTGCTGATCTTACATTATCTGCTGTAGCTATTAAAGAAAAGAGCCCCGTCTTTATAGCAGAGCCTGGTGTATTTTTCCAAATAAAAAAGCACCAGGTAAGGGTGGGCATCACCTGGTGCCATTTTACCCTTTAACCCACCCAAGAAATGTCTGTGTGAAGCGTCGTCAACTTGCTCTTGCTAAGTGCGCGCCTGGTTGAATCTCGCAGAGTCCCAACCACTACTGTATAGTCACCTCTAGACACCTCTTTAAACGGGAGCCTTGTCCGAAGACAGGGTGTTAAAGGGGTTAGTAAGCGTGCAAGATTGTCAATCTAGTGAACTAGAAAAGCCAGAAAAGTGGAGGGTAAATACTTCAAAAGCATCTTGCAGGCTACCTAACATTGGCAGTATCATAAAGATAACTACCGTTAGAAATAGGGGGTATAAGGTGCTTGATAGCAACTGCTTTTGTTGTATCAATCGTTTTTGATTATAGCACCTTGTTGACTTAGTGTCAATACTTATTTTAAGGTAACCATGAAAATAGGAAAAATCAATTCACTTAGTATAGCGAATTTCGCTTATGCTCACCCCTTAGAAACGCTCCATACACCACCAAAGCAACTATTTTGCGCCGGGAAATTACCCGAAAAGCGGCGTCCAACTGTTGCAATTGTCGGCAGTCGAAAACCCACGGCTTACGGCATGGCCGTGACCCAAAAACTTGCTTATGAGCTCGCGCGAAATGGGGTAGTCATCGTTAGTGGTTTAGCCTATGGGATTGATGCGATCGCTCATCAAGCAGCGCTTGAAGCCGGAGGCACCACCATCGGAATATTGGCCGGGGGGTTACACGCTATATATCCTTCGGCGCACACCCAACTCGCCGAAAGAATCGTACGGAGCGGTGGCGCACTTTTGAGTGAGCAACCGCTCGGATATAACGCTCACAAGTATCATTTCTTAGCACGAAACCGCCTGGTCAGCGGGCTTGCCGATGCGCTGCTCATTACGGAAGCCACCGAACGGAGCGGCACCACCTCAACCGTCGCTCATGCGATTGAGCAACATATACCTGTTTTTGCCGTACCCGGTCCCATTGATAGCTTGCTTTCCGCTGGACCAAACCGTTTGATTCAACAAGGCGCACAGGTCGTGCTTACCGCTCAGGATATACTTGATATTATTGCGCCGCATGTGCAGCTTCAGCAAACGCGTTTTCCGTTAGGCGAAAATGCGGCACAGGCAACGATCATTCAACTCATCCAAAAGGGAATACAAGACGGCGAAGCGCTCCAGGAAGCCTCGCAGCTTTCTACGTCTGAATATCTACAAGCGCTGACAATGCTCGAAATAAACAACGTCATCCGACCCCTGGGTGCAAACCGCTGGGGGATACGATAATTGCGTAGTTATCGAATAGATTCTATACTAAAAGTACGTTGAGTTGAGGTGCTCGAGCGAGTACATGATCTTACAGAAGAAGGTGACCCATAATGCGAGATACCATGAGTGATCTCGAATTCAGTACGGCGCTGGCGGCGGCATTGTCGCTCAATGGCTACCCACAAACAAGCACGGTTGTATCTGACCATGACTTGCCTCGGTTTCATGAAGCTTTTCGTGAGGCCTACAAGGTAATTGAAGATGCGTTCAGCGAGAGGGTGCTACGGTTCAACCTGATTCTGCACGAATTCCATGGTACCACACCAACCGTCACCACTATCACTGACTGGTGGCTGAGCTCTAAGTGGGCGACGCGCGACATGCCAGGCACCTGCTGGCGAATCTGGATTGATCCAGAAATCGCTGAGCGACTCCTCAGCGAGGAATTTCCCGGTGGTACGGAACTTTGGCAACACGCTGCAACCGCGTTTCTGAAGCATCTACGCTCGTAACGTAGCCGTATCCCCGCAAGGCCGCCACATCCCGTGGCGGCCTTTAAAATTGCTTATTTAAATAAAAAATTGTATAATAATAAATATGAGGTAGTTATTCCTCTGTCCTTCGAATCAAGAATGAGGTAATGCCTATGGCCAATGTAACCCTCGAAAGCACCGCAGATAACCTTCGGTCGTCCCTAAACGAGGCGCTTCGGGTCTTCCGCGACGTCGAACTGTCGCGTCGCGAGCAGATGGACGAGGTACATGCCTTTTCCACTACCGTCGGGGCTGGGTCGTCGGGGAACGATGCCATCTTCCTCTTCCCGCTCAGCAACCTGACGTTTTACGTTCGGTTGGTCGTATACCGAAAGTTTGGTGCACCGTACGAGAACACCGAACTAGCCTTTTACGACGAGCGCGCCGGGAAATACCTGTCGCTCAGCGTCGATGAAGTCATCGAGCGCATCATGCAGTCCTGGCGCGATCCGGATGAGGCTGACATTTCACTGACGGTCGATCCGCTCGTCATCCTTCAGGATGTGCAGCGTGCCGTCGAGCAGGTCAAGTCGGCCAGCTGACACATCTCGTTCGGTTCGAAGTAGCCGGCCCTTCGGGGTCGGCTCTTCATTTTATTAGAACTGCCTTTATCTGTGAGGCTTTACAAACTAGCAACTAATACTGTACACTCCAGCGTTGTGCAAAGCACGGCGCATTCTGTTTCAAACGTAAGCGCTATTTCATAAACCCTGAGTATACTTATATATATGTCCAAGAATTTAGTTATTGTCGAGTCACCAGCCAAAGCCAAAACTATCGAGAAATATCTCGGCAGTGATTTTAAAGTACTCTCCAGCGTTGGCCACATCCGATCAATCGCTAAGAAAACCAAAGATGGCACACCGCCTATTGATGTGAAGAATAATTTCTCAACCGTCTATGAAATCGACAGCGAGAAGAAAAAAACAATTACTGAATTAAAAAAAGCCGTCAAAGCTGCCGAAGATGTTTGGCTCGCAACCGATGAAGACCGCGAAGGAGAAGCTATTGCGTGGCATCTCTGTGAAGTCTTAAACCTCGATCCTGCAAAAACGAAACGGATTGTTTTTCACGAAATTACCAAACCCGCTATTGAGGAGGCTGTAAAAAACCCACGCACTGTTGATATGCAGCTCGTACAGGCACAGCAAGCTCGCCAAATCCTCGACCGCTTGGTTGGTTTCGAACTCTCACCAGTTATCTGGCAAAAAGTTCCTGGCGGAAAATCAGCCGGGCGCGTGCAATCACCAGCAGTTCGCTTACTGGTAGAACGCGAGCGTGAAATCCAAGCCTTCGAAGGTTCATACCAATTCAAAGTAACCGCCGAATTTGCCCACAACAGGGTAACTGTAAAGGCTGAATTACCACAACGCTTTGACACAGAAGATGAAGCCCAGGTGTTCCTCGCATCGCTCAAAGACGCCTCATTTACCGTCTCGGATGTTACTACCAGCCCCGGCACCCGTAACCCAGGCGCCCCTTTTACCACCAGTACATTGCAGCAAGAAGCCAACAGCAAACTCGGCTTTGGCGCACGAGCAACTATGTCGAGCGCACAAAAGCTCTACCAAGAAGGTAAAATTACCTACATGCGTACCGACTCAACGGTACTCAGTGGCCAGGCCATTGCCGCGGCTGCCGACTTTATTAAAAGCACCTTTGGCGAGCAATATTCTCAAGTTCGACAGTTTAAAACTAAGTCTTCCAATGCACAAGAAGCCCACGAAGCCATTCGCCCTACCAATATGGCTGCCGAAAGGGGGAGTAGTAACGAATACGACCAAAAACTCTATGACCTTATTCGCCGCCGCACCTTAGCGAGCCAAATGGCGCCAGCCAAACTCGAAAAAACTACCGCAACTATTCGTATTAGCACCTCAAAGCTTTCGTTTGAAGCGAAAGGTGAAGTCATTGTATTTGATGGGTTCCTGAAGGTATACGGGGCGAGTAAAAAAGATCCAGATATTCTGCCGGCAATGGCGTCTGGAGACACCCTAACACTTGGGCACGCCGATGCGCGTCAAACCTTTAATCGACCACCGGCACGCTTTACTGAAGGTTCGCTCGTTAAGAAACTCGAAGAGCTTGGCATTGGCCGCCCTTCAACCTACGCTACAATTATCAACACCATCCAAGTTCGTGGCTACGCTGAGAAAGGCGAAGGCGAGGGCGTTGAACGCGATATCATTACCCTAAGTGTTGTGCCCCAACATGATGTTGAGCGGAATATTGTGCAAGAAAAAACCGGCTCCGACAAAGGCAAGCTTGTACCAACCTCAATCGGCCTGATGATTAGTGATTTCCTCGGTGACCATTTCGACCAAATCATCGATTACGGCTTCACCGCTAATGTTGAAGAAGAGTTCGACCAAATCGCCACAGGTGCATTGGCTCGTAACGTCATGCTCGAGAAGTTCTATACACCGTTCCATACACTCATCGAGCAATCAGGCGGCATCGACCGCTCGCAAGTAGCTCAGGCTACACCAGTTGGCAATGACCCAAAAACTGGAAAAATGATTTACGCTCGACTTGGTCGCTTTGGCCCGATGCTTCAGCTGGGTGATACGAAAAATCCAGACGGAACGGACGCAGAAGAGAAGCCGCAGTTCGCCCCAATGCCGCGAGGTGCCCGTATTGATACGGTCACCCTCGAGCAAGCGCTCAAGGCCTTCCAACTCCCTCGGCTGGTTGGTGAAACCAAAGAAGGGCTGCCTATTAAAGCGAATATTGGCCGCTTTGGTCCGTATATTCAAGTCGATAAACTCTTTGTCAGCATTAAACCGCTCGACCCACACACCATTACCCTCGAAGAAGCCCTCGACCTCTATGCCGAAAAGCTCAAAGCCGAAGCCGAGAAAAACATTGCCGATTTCGGCGACGGCGTTAAAGTCTTAAATGGACGCTACGGCCCGTACATAACCGACGGCACTAAGAACGCTAAGATTCCAAAAGATACCGACCCAAAAACAATTACCCATGAGCAGGCAATCCAAATGCTCGCCGACGCCCCAGCACCAAAAGGTAGGTTTGCGAAGCGTAAAACAGCCGCTGCTAAAAAGCCAGCCCGAAAAAGTACCGCGAAAAAGACCAAACGCGGCGCATAAAGTGCTACAATACGCGTATGAAAAATCGGTGGGCACCCGCTTTTACAGTCGTTGAATTAGTCGTCGTGATTACGTCGATTGCTATCATTGCCGCCATCTCGGTGGTTGCGTATAATGCCGTCCAAACGCAGGCGCAGGTACGGGCTGCTCAAGCAGACTTATCGCGCACCGCCACCGAGATGCAGCGCGTGTTCCAACAAACTGGGAGCTACCCCTCAACATTGCCCGCTGGCCTGACCGCTTCAAACAACCGCGTAACACTGTCATTGGTGAATAGTGGCACCTATACCTATTACTCTAACCTGACCGCTGTGCAAAACGGTGCACTCTTCTCGAAAATATGCGACGATTTGCTCGCCGAAGGGGTGGGTAAAGGTGTCGACCAAGGCGGCACTACCCGCGACTATGTTTCTGGGTGTGGCAACTGGAATTACAACAATATGCAGGTTACTGCGTGGGACACTGTGAAATGGGATACTCCACTTACCGCAGCACAGCTCACCAATTACGCGGCAAACTACACTGTCAGCACTGCCTATCATAAGCAGTCACAAGAAGCGACAATAAAAAACTTCTATAATAGCCTTGTTTCTCGGATGCAACGCCAGGGTGGAACCTTT
>JBIIRX010000039.1:0-8830 GCA_044341315.1 Saccharimonadales bacterium (SeqCode) | reverse complement strand
TGCTGGTAGCTGCGACGTGAGATAATTTCCAGATCGGGATGGCAGTTCAATAAGAATCGCCGGAATCCCAAACTGTTCACCCATCCACTCTTCATACTCGCCAGTGATCGAGTACCCCATAACTTCTTCGGCATTCGTGAACATCGTGTCATACCCCACAGTCGCGGCGTACGTAGCACCAATCGCTACCGAGTCGGCGACTTTATTCGCGCCAACCAGCCTTCCCTGCGCATGGAATGATATTTCAAGCCTTGGCATTAATTGACGCGTCAGCGCCATAATCGCTTTCGTCTCGGGCTCAGAACCAGGCTCCGTACCTCCACCAGTAGGGAGTATTCCGCTGGCTGTATCAATACTTGCCCTCCAGTTAGCAGTTGGATAATTGCGCCCAAGGTTTACATTGTTCGCATTGTTTCGGCTTCCCTTTGCGATACCATCGGGGTTGAGGTTCGGAACTATCACGACACGTGTGTTTTCGGGCAGTTTATATGCATTTGTCATTAAGTAATCAGCCCAGGCCTGCATGGTTTGCTGAGCACTCCGCTCTTCTCCATGAATACCCCCGGTGAACAAAATGGTCTTTGAGCCACTACCAAAATAATACGCTATCAGTGGTCGCCCTTGTACGGAATACCCAATAACAGACGTGGTGCCGCATATAGTTCGCGCATCGAATTTCCAGGCATCTGACACTTCGTCGTTGCTGCCACTGGCCACGCCTTTATCAAGTACTAAGCTAAATGACCGACAAAGCCCAGCTTGAATACTATACACCAATTCCGTCGATGAGCGCTTCGCTACCGAACCAGGTACACCTTCAACACGGGCAACTTTTGCAAGATCAGTCCCGTCACGAATTGGTTGGTCGAGTGTTACAATAATCTGAGCCGTTTGCGACACCCCCGTTGCCCCAACTGACACACTCTTCGGTTTTGGTCCACCTGAAGTAGTAAATCTCGTAACAAGTGGTGTCTCTAAAGCACTTCCATTTGTTGCAATGGCTTGATGTACCGTGAGCGTAAATTGGGACTTTCGTGGCAAATCGGTATCAGAGGTCACGATCAGGGTCTGGTTATTCGCTCGCAGCGTGACTGGAATTGATCTAGCCTGGTCACTTTCCAGTTTCAGGCTTACTTCGCCACTTTGCATTGGCATGTCGAACGTGAGCTGAAGATCTTTTCGTGTATCGTATATCGTTGTCCCGTCTGGTACGGAAGATTCTATGAGATGCACCGGCAGTAACGTTTTGACAGAACCAGCCGCAAGCTGTTCTTCACTGGCTGCGTTAAAGCGCCGAGTGAGTGAGACGTCATAGAGGGTATCTGGCTCAAGATTAAGAGTGCTAATATCACACTGCAGTGTTGTATCTGCGGCCTTGCAGTCAGTTGACTTGTTGGCAATACGGAGCGTATACGAAAAAAGCGTATCGGTAGCGCTGAGTGGAACCTTCACTGGAAGAACAGGTGAAATTGCGCCCCCTATAAGCGACTCTGTACGAGCAACAGGTGCCTCGGGCACCGTGATAGTGAATAGCTTTGGCATGAACCAGCCACCAAACAACCCAATTGATGCACGCTCTTTTCCGGGCTCTGGTTGTTCAGTTGCTGCTACGCAGACACTGGTAGCGGCATAGCTAAAGGCACCTATTTTCAATTCATTTTTTGGAGTAATTTCAAATCGATCTGAGCGTGACTGCTGTACTTGAGGAAATAAAACCAACTGCGGGACGCAGGTTTCACCCGCATAGGTAAATGCCACCTGCTTCGGTATAAACAGAAGCAATCCGACAGCAACGAATACGATGAACGAAGCACCCGTTACGATGCGGAGCGAAAAAGGCACCTTTTTTAATTTTTGTTTATATGAATTAAGCACTGTATCTAGTGTAGCAGATATACATAAGCGATTTAAGATAAAGAAAAAGCCCATCCTATTCAGATGGACGGCTTTATCTTGCCGCCGAACCGGGGCAAGAAAAAGAAAAACCTCCTATTCGGAGGTTATTTCTTATAATTCGGCACCGTGCTAGTTTCCCACTTGTGGCAGTATAATCGCCGCTAACGAGCTTGACTTCTGTGTTCGGAATGAGAACAGGTATTTCCTCGTCGCCATGGGCACCGAAGTAAGGTTTTTCGTCGCTTTGCGCTGATATATAAAGATCAGTGGGACAAAAACCTTGCTTCGATGCCAATAGTTTATGTAACTACTGTATCGATGCATGCTGTAAGAACGCTTAAATTGACGTTCTATGGTGAATACACGATTGATCGTGCTGGTTTTCACCAATTACTCGTTAAGTCTACCTCATCTTCGTACGTCAACTGGATCTGTAAACAGACTGAGTTAACGATGAAGATAAGGACATAAAAAGGCGATGGGACTATTAGTATGCTTCAGCTACATGCATTACTGCACTTCTACCTTGCACCTATCAAACAGATATTCTTTCTGTGTCCTCATAGGGAAATCTAATCTTGAGGTCAGTTTCGCGCTTAATATGCTTTCAGCGCTTATCTAGAACCGTACATAGCTACTCGACAATGCAGCAGGTGGCCACAATCGATACACCAGAGGTACGTCCACCCCGGTCCTCTCGTACTAAGGGCAGATCCTCTCAAATTTCCTGACGTCCGTACCGGATATAAACCGAACTGTCTCACGACGTTCTGAACCCAGCTCGCGTACCACTTTAATCGGCGAACAGCCGAACCCTTGGAAGGTGCTCCCCCTCCAGGATGTGATGAGCCGACATCGAGGTGCCAAACAGCGCCGTCTATGTGAACTATTGGGCGCTATAAGCCTGTTATCCCCAGGGTAACTTTTATCCGTGTTCGCTGTCATTCCCACATATATGTACAAAAATGTACGTACAGCGGTTCACTTGCTCCGACTTTCGTCTCTGCTTGGAATGTACTCCTCACAGTCAAGCTGGCTTTTGCGCATACACTATCACTTCGATTTCCATCCGAAGCTAGCCAACCTTTGAACGCCTCCGCTACTCTTTAGGAGGCAACCGCCCCAGTTAAACTACCCATCATACACTGTTCCCATACCGGATAACGGCACAGGTTAGATTAAAACCTTGGCAAGGGTGGTATTTCACATTTCGACTCCACAAATACTAGCGTATCTGCTTCAACGTCTCCCACCTATTCTACACGGGCCAAAACTCGAATCAATGTAAAACTGTAGTAAAGCTCCATGGGGTCTTCTCGTCCTGGTACGGACAGACGGCATCTTTACCGCCAATGCACTTTCACCGAGTCCTTCGCTGAGACAGTGCCCACATGATTACTCCATTCGTGCGGGTCAGAACTTACCTGACAAGGAATTTCGCTACCTTAGGACGGTTATAGTTACCGCCGCCGTTCACCGGGGCTTCAGTTCAGACCGTGAAGCCTTCGCCTTAACCTTCCGGCACCGGGCAGGAGTCAGCCCCTATACATCCACTTTCGTGTTAGCAGAGACCTGTGTTTTTGATAAACAGTTCCGTGGGCTCTTTTGCTGCGGCCCCCTCATCGTTAAATACGAAGAGAAGTCGCGTACAAAAGAACAGTAATAACTCCATGCATGTGCATGATTTTCATATTGCTCTATCTCAGTAAAAAATTGTGATTAAAAAGGATTTATCCACGACGTATCCAAAGGATGATATTGAATATACCATCTGACGATACGATCGCGTACTCATGTGCAAGTCATTACACTTGCACGATTTAACCACCTTGCTGAGTGTACGCGACAATTCCCACTTCCTATTCAAAGAAGAGGGGGCAGACCTTATCCCGAAGTTACGGTCGCTGTATTGCCGAGTTCCTTAGCGAAGGTTCTCTCGTAAGCCTGAGTCTACTCGACTCGAGCACCTGTGTTGGTTTGCGGTACGGGCGGCTATAATCACGCGTACACCTGCTTTTCCAGCCAGCGTCCTCGCCAAAATCGTTAATCCGAAGATCAACTTTCACTCCCTTCGCGTTCCCGCTAGGTTGGACGGATACATACCATGAATCCGCTTCGACTACTCCGCCGTGAACAGTGTACAAATTATAACCGGTTCAGGAATATTAACCTGATGTCCATCGCCTACGCTATGCGCCTCGGCTTAGGCCCGACTAACCCTGAGATGATTACCATGGCTCAGGAAACCTTGCTCTTACGGCCGACATGATTCTCACATGTCTTATGGTTACTCATTCCAGCATTCTCACTTCCTAACGCTCCACCAGTACCTTACGGTCTGACTTCACTGCTGATAGGAACGCTCCTCTACCACGTACAATAAATTGTACATCCATGTCTTCGGTATATCACTTTAGCCCCGTTACATTTTCCACGCAAGATCTCTTGACTAGTGAGCTGTTACGCACTCTTTAAATGAATGGCTGCTTCTAAGCCAACATCCTAGCTGTTTAAGAAATCTCACCTTGTTTCCCACTGAGTGATAATTTAGGGACCTTAGACGATGGTCTGGGCTGTTTCCCTTTCGAGCGTCGAGCTTAGCCCCGACGTTCTAACTGCCATGATTACACAGACGGTATTCGTAGTTTGTTAAGGGTGGGTAGGATTGCTCCCCCCAGTCCTTTACAGAGCTCTACCCCCGACTGCTACTACATGACGCTAGCCCTAAAGCTATTTCGAGGAGAACCAGCTATCTCCGAGTTCGATTGGCATTTCACCGCTAACCACAAGTCATCCGAGCACTTTGCTGCGTACGACGGTTCGGTCCTTCACTACCTTTTACAGTAGCTTCAACCTGCTCATGGTTAGGTCACCCGGTTTCGGGTCTAATCCCGTGCACTAAATCGCCCTATTCAGGCTCGCTTTCACTGTGGCTCCGTCACTTGACTTAACCTTGCGCACGAAATTAACTCGCTGGATCGTTCTACAAAAAGCACGCCGTCACCCCCGAGGGGGCTCCGACTCCTTGTAGGCACAAAATTTCAGGATCTATTTCACTCCCCTCCCGGGGTTCTTTTCACCTTTCCATCACTGTACTAGTTCACTATCGATCGTATATTATATTTAGCCTTGGCTGGTGGTCC
Organism: Saccharimonadales bacterium (SeqCode); assembly: GCA_044341315.1. Classification (GTDB taxonomy): domain Bacteria; phylum Patescibacteriota; class Saccharimonadia; order Saccharimonadales; family Saccharimonadaceae; genus Microsaccharimonas. The sequence continues at coordinate 3,791 of JBIIRX010000039.1, read as the reverse complement.
AGCCGGATTCAGACAGGGTTTCTCGTGCCCCGCCCTACTCGATAAAACACGTATAAAGTCAGCTCGGTTTTCGCGTACGCGTCTTTCACGCTCTTTGGATAGTCATTCAAACTATTCTGCTAACCAAGCAGTTTTCTTACTTTATTCATTCGGTGATAGCCGATGATCGCAAATCAGATACCTCAAACCGAAGTTTAAGTTCTCTGACTTGGTCTCGTGTAACATCACAACCCCCTGCATGCATTAGCCTATCAGCCATACCCATTCACGATGCATAAATGCACCTCCTAAGAATGAGAACATGTAAGGTTTGGGCTCTAACGGTTTCGCTCGCCACTACTCCCGCCATCGTTATTTACTTTCTTTTCCTCAACCTACTAAGATGTTTCAGTTCAGTTGGTTCCCTACAACTATCCTATTTTATTCAGATAGAGTTAACACGACATGACTCGTGCTGGGTTTCCCCATTCGGAGATCTCCGGATAATAGCTTGTTGACAGCTACCCGAAGCTTATCGCAGTCTTCCACGTCCTTCATCGGTAATATACGTCTAGGCATCCATTTTGTGCCCTTGAGTACCTTTTTATGCATTGACTTAACGAGTAATTGCTAAAAACCAATTACTTCGTTGCCGTCAATTTATAAAATTGTCTTTAACTAACTTGCGTTAATTAAAGTAATTTTTCGTTTCTTACATCATTTTGAATTGTTAACGTCCCGTGACTCAAACCTCTTGAGAGCACATTTCTTTACACTGTGGTGTAGTGTCGTCTGCGCTCAAGACAGCTTTTCGATAATAGCACTTGGTAGATAGGTTTACAAGTGTTTTTTCGAAGATTATATTCAAATTTTCGTTGCGCTTTGGACCTCGCATTTGTCCGCGCTAGATCAACTAATAAGTAATAGCTGATTGATTGCCAGTGGTACCTCGCCGTACATGACTTATTACGTTTAACTATACTCCTCTTTTTGGATTTTGACAAGAGGTTTCTTGCAAACAAAAAAGGCTTTCTGCAACGGTGCGTTTGGTGGGCGATGAGGGACTTGAACCTCCGACCTCGTCATTATCAGTGACGCGCTCTAACCAGCTGAGCTAATCGCCCAAACAGGGTGATGAGCTGGTCAGAGCGCTTGCGCGATATATTTCGCCGCAGGCGCTCCAGCTGAGCTAATCGCCCTTGTGTTGCAGAAAACCTTTGATGTTAAATGAGTTCTATTGGTGGAGTGACGCAGACTTTCGCCTACTTCACCCCATACGATACTACCTGTGGTGGAGCAACAGGGACTCGAACCCTGGACCCCCTGCTTGCAAAGCAGGTGCTCTAGCCAACTGAGCTATTGCCCCATTTGTAATCGTTGATTACTGAAGTATCGCAGAACTTGTATTATTCTAGCGTAAAACCTCTTTTAAGGCAAGCGCTAGACGGTGTCAATATGCCCCAGCTTCGTAGAGCGCTTGCACTTCGTCGTCGCTTAAGCTCTTGTTATATATTCGAACGTCGTCAATTACCCCATTGAACCAACGACCGGCTATGTTTTTGATAGACCCTATCTGACACTGATCACCCGAGTTGGTGTAGTTGTAGATGGTGGTTGGAAGTGTTGTTGAGGTCTGCCAAACGCCACCTCCATTCAAGGTGTAAACGCCGCTCCTGCCTGTTCCATTCACAAAGCGCCCGACAACAAACTGCCACTGATTCGCCACAACCGGCCGCGCTGCATTGCCTACTGAATTAGTTGAGATGTAAAATGACAGGTTAGCCGACGTCGATAGGTTAAGCCAGTATCCTCCAGTTCCGTTATTGACAATACCCGCAACAGAACCGGTGACGACATTCGGTCGAATCCACGCAGTGACTGAAACCGCTTCGGTTGGGCGGAGTATGTCACTTGTTCCGCACAGAATCTGGCTATCAATACCATTGAAGCTGAAGGCGGTATTGGCTGCTCCGGTGACCCCATTGGTTTGTGCCACCCCGCCCTTAAGCTCTCCGTTAATGCGGTTCCCGCTGTAATCGGTTGTGAACCCATTCGTGCTATCATTCATCGGCCACCAACCAACAAGACCCGCTACCGTTCCACACGACCCTTTCACTGGAGCTTGGCTCGCCTGGGTAATGCTGTACACAACCCCATTATCTTTTGCGATCAGGCAGTACCCCTTACCAAGTGCTGCCACAGAATAGGTCAGGTTAACCCCAGTCGTCCCCACCCCAACAGCACTTAATGTATCTGGATATCTTACATTCGTTGCGAGCGATTTCGTCGTCTCAAGCTTCTTGGCTATTTGCGTCAGCTCGTTCACCACCCTACTTTCACGGCTACTATTTTGAATGCCATTGTAGGCAACTACGACAATCGTCGCTAATATACCGATGACGATCACAACAATTAATACTTCGATAATCGTAAAGCCTGTTTGTTTGTTTTTTGCCCACTGCATAATGCTTCTATATTAGCATAATACAGAGCGGGTATCGCCACCATGATTGCCATAAAAATACCTCCCGTACGGGAAGTATTCCTTTTTTAACAACTTAGTAGTGCAAACCGTGTATCATCGTCAGGTATAGCGAGATTTTTTCGAACTTAGTCTTGTTCCAACAAGTTGGAACGACATTGGTAAGTAAGCTCGGCTTACCAAAAAGACCGACCTAGCTTCAGCAAATGATTACTCGATTTGCTGGCGTAATCTCCTCTAGAAAGGAGGTAATCCATCCGCACCTTCCGGTACGGATACCTTGTTACGACTTAACCCCAATCATGCCCCCCACCTTAGGCCGACGAATCGGACTTCGGGTGTTGGTCACTTTCATGGTTTGACGGGCGGTGTGTACAAGACCCGGGAACGTATTCACCGCAGCTTGCTGATCTGCGATTACTAGCGATTCCGACTTCAAAGAGGCGAGTTTCAGCCTCTTATCCGAACTGGGACGAGCTTTGATGCGATTTGCTTCACCTCGCGGCTTCGCTGCGCATTGTACTCGCCATTGTATTGCGTTTCTAGCCCAGGACGTAAGACTAATACTGACCTGACATCATCCCCTCCTTCCTCCCCGTTGCCGGGGCAGTCTGAATAGAAAAATACAACTATTCACAAGGGTTGCGCTCGTTGATGGACTTAACCAAACATCTCACGACACGAGCTGACGACGGCCATGCAAGATCTGTCACCGAGTTCAATAAAGCACTCAATCCTTTCGGATTAATTCTCGGGATGTCAAGCCCTGGTAAGGTTCATCGTTTATCATCGAATTAAAGAACACAATCCACCGCTTGTGCGGGTCCCCGTCAATTCCTTTATGTTTTAGTCTTGCGACCGTACTCCACAGGCGGGATACTTAACGCGTTAGCTTCGCTACTGGAGGGGTCGATACCTCCAACAGCTAGTATCCATCGTTTACGGCGTGGACTACCGGGGTATCTAATCCCGTTCGCTCCCCACGCTTTCGTGCCTCAGTGTCAGAAATGGTCCAGTAACCTGCCTACGCCATTGGTGTTCCTTCTTATATCTACGGATTTCACTCCTACACAAGAAATTCCAGTTACCTCTACCATTCTCGAGTTTGCCAGTTCGAGTAATAGCCAGAACGGTTGAGCCGCCTGATTTCACTACTCGCTTAACAAACCACCTACGCAACTCTTTACGCCCAGTCACTCCGGATAATGCTTGCACCCTACGTATGACCGCGGCTGCTGGCACGTAGTTAGCCGGTGCTTATTCATAAGTTACCGTCATATTCTTCACTTATAAAAGAAGTTTACGACCCGAGGGCCTTCATCCTTCACGC
>JBIIRX010000038.1:0-9002 GCA_044341315.1 Saccharimonadales bacterium (SeqCode) | reverse complement strand
TATCGCTCAGCAGTCGAAAATCTTAAGACCCAAAAATCTACTTTCGAACTTTCTACTTTTGACCGTTACGAGACAGTTTCTCATCTGTTAGAGGTTTCAAAAAACTCTCACAGAATCTTTGAGAAGCTCGATTATTTAGGAAAACGAAAACTCTTGAAAAAAGTACTATCGAACTCTCAGCTTTCGGGTGATACACTACTGTTAAAAATGAAAAAGCCATACGAATTGATGGCTTTTTGCAATAATAATTCCACTTGGCAGGGGCACGTGGAATCGAACCACGATCCTAGGTTTTGGAGACCCATATACTAACCGTTGTACTATGCCCCTCAATAGCTTTCGCTCGGATTATTGTAACAGATTAGTGCGATTTTAAAAATAGATTAGCCCTTGTGGGCACGGACGGCACGTTTGAACTTTTGGTCGGCGACGGGATCGGCGTAGCGTGCGATTGGGTCGTAGACGAAGACGCGGTTGGCTTTGGTGCGAACGCTGGCATCGACGTCTTTAATGGCGTTGACGAAGAAGTTTTCAATCAGCCATTCGCGGCCCGGTGCAGTTTGCCCTATTACTGTGATGCGCCATAGGCCACCACCCCACTCTTCGGGTTTCTGGACTTTGATTGGCATTGCCAGCATGGTCGGGCTGACGGGAACGGCTTTGGTAAGCTCTTTAAGTATTTCCAGGGCTTTTTCTTTATCACGCGTAAACACATCGACAGCGAGGGTGCGGACGCCACGCGGCGTAACATGGGCGGCTTGGATTTGTTGGTTGTGGATCCAGACAACTTCCCCACTGAGACTACGGAGCTTTGTTGACCGTAACGTAAAGCGTTCGACGACACCGCTAACGTCGATGAATGGCTCGATCTTTACAAAGTCGCCAACGTGGAACCACTGCTCAATGATCATGACGGCACCGGCAGTAAGGTCACGAAGCAGCATCCCAAGTGTTTGCCCCGCAAAGACAATAAAGAAGGCGCTGGCACCGATTGCCGCTGCGCCACTATTGGCAGCTGGGCTTAAGATGCGCCACGCAACGTAGGCGACAATGGCAACGACTAACGCGCGGACAACCGCCACAGAGACACTCAGGTATGTTTCGATTTGGCGTAAACGAATGAAGCGATCTTCGTTTGATGTGCCATCAGTCTGGACCGCAACTTTTTGTGCAATTTTAATGATGAAGTCTGCTAAGAACTTACTAAAAATATACGCTGCAATAATACAGCCTACCAAAACAAGAACCGAACGATAGGCATTCGGTTCAGAAATAAATTTCGTAACGTCGCTGAGGACACCTTCCATTTGCCTTAGTATACCGCCTTTACCCTTTACAGCCAAGCGATGAAGCTGCTACCATAAGCGTAATAAGCTTCTAAACGAAAGAGTGTGAAATTGTGCATGTAGTGGTTGTGGGCGGTGGGTTCGCTGGAGTAAAGGCGGCGCTCGAATTAAGTAAACGGCAAATTGGGCGGGTTACCCTTATTTCTGACGAACCGTACTTTCTGCACCATGCCACCCTCTATGCGACAGCCACAGGCAAGAATGACGCTGAGTCTGTTATACCGTTAGAGACAATTTTTGCGTCACATCCGAGCGTTACAATTATTCGGGATAAGATTGAGCATCTCGATAGCGAGCAACGCATCATTAGAGGCAAGCTCCAGACCTATCGCTACGACAAACTCGTGATGGCACTTGGTTCGGTAACAACCTTTTTCAATCTTCCCGGTCTTGGCAAGCACGCGTATGGCATTAAATCGTTGCATGAAGTACAGGCGTTTCAAGATCATATTCATGAAGAAGTCGTCCAAAAAAAGCTTGATACCAATTACTTTGTGATTGGTGCAGGGCCTACTGGCGTGGAGCTTGCTGCGGCGTTGAATGAATACCTAAAAACGCTTCGTCATCTATACCGGTTGAGTCATACGGGTGGTAAGGTGACATTAGTAGAGGCGGCTCTGAGAGTGGTGCCTGGTATGTCGAAGACGGCCAGTCGGTTGGTATCGCGCGAGCTGAAACGCCAAGGTGTCGCTGTAAAAACCGGTCATGCGGTTGAACGACTGGCGGGAGATCATATTGTTATTGAAGGAAAGTCTTACCCTACCCACACCGCTGTTTGGACATCAGGCGTAGCAAATAACCCTTTTTACGTGGTGAACCGCGATCAATTTGTGATTGCTCACAATGGACGAGTACAAGTAAATCCGTTTCTTGAAGCTACCGACCACGTGTACGTGATTGGTGATAATAGCAGCGCCGACCGTTGGCATATGGCGACGCCAGCGTTTCGGCAGGCACGTCACGTCGCAAAGAATATTGCTCGGCTTGCCACGAATCGTGACCAAGTTGCCTATCGCTCACGTACGAACCCACTGAGCTTGCCTGTTGGAAGCCACTGGGGATACGTTGAATGGTTTGGAGTATATATCAGTGGCCGAACCGGAGCCTGGCTGCGACGCCGTATTGAACTTCATGGCTACCTCCAACTTATGCCGAAAAAAATCGCGCTGCCGATTTGGCGTGCGCATTATTTGGACGAAGTTGATTACTAAAAACGCATCCGGCGTACCACAATAAAGGCCAGGGCTACCAGAATAACAGTGAAACTGGTGATTGCTGCGTACGCCCAAGGTTCCTGGGCAAATGGTAAGTCAACGTTCATCCCGAACATACCATAAAAGACATTTGGTAGTGCAACCAATAGCGTCAGAAGGGTAAGCGTCTTCATGCGTTGGTTCAACGTGTTGTTGCTAATTGTTGTGTAGGCGTTACGGATACTATTGATGGCATGGAAGTGGCTCTCCACAGATACCAATAATTGATTCACTAACAGAACCATATCTTCAATGTATTCACAGTCGTGATCAACAAACGTGTCATGACGATTTTCATGAAGTCGATTCAAGAGTACCTGCATTGCCGTAAGGTTTGTCCGGTATTCGTTTAAGTCGCGTTCAACCGTCACAAATTTAATAAAATCTTTGTTCGTTACTTCATGGGTGCGAAGGCGTTGTTCGGTGTTTCGAACATATTTGCCAGTTTCATGGATATACTCACCATACTGATCCACGACATAGTGCGCCAGCTGTAAGAAAACATGCTTGGTACTTTTCATGTCTACTTTTGAGCGCATAAAGAATTCTTCCGGGGTAGTATACGTTTTCTTTGAAAGCGTAATCAGCAGACTCCCCTTGAGCACTGCCAGAAACGCAGTGGTCTGGAGTGTACCTTGATGTGAGTGGTACGGATCGCGCATGAACACATACAGCGTACCCCTAGAATATTCAGCACGCGGCAGCTCGTGACGGTCTTGCACGTCATTTAAAATACCTTCGTCGAGGTCATAGCGTTTAATCAGCTCGGCAATTTCATCGTCAGTGGTTTCAGCACTATACACCCAGGCACGTTCCGTCGGAATTGTGTCGATGCGCTGCGGCTCTTCATTAAATGATTTTTTTGCGTAATACTGCAACATACATAAGCAGTATACTCTAGTTAGCACGCTTTAAAAACGACTTTCTGTGGAAAGGTTGTCAAAAAGCTCGATTTTAAGCGCAAGCGCTGTTGTAAAACCATAAGCATGCATCTATAATCGACAGTGAAACGTGTCCAAAATAAAAGGAGCTAACGAAGAGCCACTGGCGAATTCGTATACGGGGTTATGAAAATATTGATGCTGGGATGGGAACTCCCACCACATAACAGTGGTGGTTTGGGAGTTGCATGTTATCACCTCTCAAAAGCTCTGGCCCTCAAAGGCACTTCGATTGATTTTGTGGTTCCCTACGCCGCAAAGCACAATATCGACTTTATGACGGTACACAGCGCTACGAATCTCTCGCCGCTGCACAAATTTGGCATGGGCGCCTACGATAGCTCGTTCCTTACGGAAATTATTGATCAAAATGGTGAAAACCCATCAACAATTCGTCAGATACAGCACCGCTATGTGCGTTTTGTCGAAGAAATGGTAGGCACGAAAGACTTTGATGCCATCCATGCACACGATTGGCTGACGATGGAAGCCGGTATGCGCGCCAAAGAACTTACTGATAAACCGCTCATCGTACACGTGCACGCCACCGAATTCGACCGAGCTGGCGGCCAAAGCGGCAACCCTATTGTTCACGAAATTGAGTATCAGGGGCTTATCATGGCGGATCGTATTCTAGCAGTCAGCCAAGCAACCAAACAGATCATTATAGAAAAATACGGCATTCCGGCTGATAAAATCGAGGTTGTCTACAATGCTATCGATACGGCGAGCTTTGACGATGGCTACCGCTACGATCAGCGCACCTACCGGTACCTCGAAGGTCTGAAGGCTGAGGGGTATACGGTTATTAGTGCCGTGACGCGCCTGACCATTCAAAAAGGGCTTGGAAACCTAGTGAAAGCACTGGCGAAAGCAAATGAAAAATATGATCGATTAGTCTTACTCCTTGCCGGAGACGGTGAACAGCGAGATGAATTGATTCGCCTGGCTGCCGAGCTGGGAATATCTGATAAAGTATTCTTCACCGGCTTCGTCCGCGGGAAACAGTGGCGCGATGCCTACAGCGTATCGGACGTATTTGTACTCAGTTCTATCAGTGAACCGTTTGGTCTCACCGCCCTCGAAGCAGCGCATCACGACAACGCATTAATTGTTACGAAGCAATCTGGCGTTGGTGAGGTATTGCATAGCATTTTTCGCTATGATTTCTGGGATGTCGACCGCTTGGCCGACCAAATGGTAGGTATCGCTACCTCCCCTGCCCTGAAGGCTTCACTCCGTAAAAATGTAACACGTGAATATGCACGTATTTCTTGGCACGATGTTGCAGAGCAATGTACATCACTGTATAAATCGTACACACCAGTTGAGGTATTCGCATGAGCAGTCGCGGTATAACCCTCTATCTGCACGTGCACCAGCCATGGCGAGTTCGTGAATACTCAGTGTTTGACACCTCCATCGACCACAATTACTTTAACGACCCAGATCCGCTGAGTAACGCCAATAACGAAAAGATCTTTCACAAAGTTGCCGATAAATCATACCGGCCAATGAATGCACTCCTGCAAAAGTTGCTTGATACACACCCAGAGTTCAAGGTATCGCTCAGCATTACCGGCACGTTTATTGATCAAGCGCAAGCCTGGGCACCAGATGTGATTGAGAGCTTTCAAAACTTAGTGAAGACTGGACGTGTTGAGATTGTCGCCGAAACCTACTATCACTCACTAGCCTTTTTCTTTAGTCGCAGCGAATTTGAGCGCCAAGTTGAAGCGCATAAAGCAAAGATTCGCGAAGTGTTTGGCGTTGAAACCAGTGTTTTTCGCAATACCGAGCTCTCGTACAACGACGAGCTCGCGCAGTGGGCCGACAACTACGGCTTCAAAGGTATACTGGCCGAGGGTTGGGATCCAATTCTTGACTGGCGCAGTCCAAACTTTGTGTATCGACCAGAAGGTACAAAAAATATTGGGCTGTTGTTAAAAAACTACAAGCTCTCCGATGACCTTGCCTTCCGTTTTAGCAACCGTGGCTGGGAAGAATGGCCACTAACGGTCGATAAGTACGAAAGCTGGCTTGGAGCATCGTTCGATCAACCACTGGTAAATTTATTTATGGACTACGAAACATTCGGCGAGCACCAATGGCACGAAACTGGCATCTTTGATTTCTTCGAAACCTTCGTCAGCCGCTGGCTTGAACACCCAGAGCACACGTTTTACACTGCCAGTGAAGCGATCGACACGCATGCGCCAGTGGGAACAATAAGCATGCCTCAAACGGTCACCTGGGCTGACAGCGAGCGCGACCTAACCGCTTGGCTTGGTAATAGCATGCAGCATGAAGCGATGCGTCATTTATACAGCCTGGAAGATGATATCATTCGCACCGGTGATGGCGAGCTCATATCGGATTGGCGAAAACTGCAAACGTCCGATCATGCCTATTATATGTGTACCAAGTGGTTTACTGACGGTGACGTCCACGCCTATTTTAGCCCATACAGTTCGCCGTATGACGCATTCTTGTACTACATTAATGCTATTCGCGATGTTCGTTGGCGACTACACGAAGTACACAAAACGGGAGGCCTAGGCGGCGCCTAGGATACATAGCGGGTGGCACGACCAATTGTTCTCAGTAACGGAGAGCTCCACGTTGGGCTTAATACATTTGGTCAAGTGCATGACCTTTACTATCCCTACGTTGGTTTCGAAAATCATGCCGCCGGGAGCGGCCTCCGCCATAAAGTAGGCGTCTATGTTGATGGCCAGCTCAGCTGGACAGATGATGGTACTTGGGAATTCGACTTTCACTACCCGCACACTGCATTAATTGGCCACACTATGGCGCGCAACGAAACGCTGGGTGTCATGCTTGAGTTTGACGATACCGTCGATACCGATATGAGCGTTTTTATTCGAAATATTCATATCATTAATAAACACGCCGAGGCTCGGACTATCAGACTGTTCATGCACCAAGCCTTCGCAATTGGTGATTCACGCAGCAACACCGATACAGCGCAGTACCTGCCAGACAGTCATGCGATTTTACACTACCGTGGAAGAAGGGCCTTTATTATTTCAGGTACCACCGATAGCGGCGCATTCGACCAGCATACAATTGGGCTTTTTGGTATAGAAGGTCACGAAGGCTCGTACCGTGACGCTGAAGACGGCGAGCTCAGCGGTAATAACGTCGACCACGGCCGGGTCGATTCAGTGATCCGTTTTACCCTCGATGTAGCCGCTCATTCATCAAAACGCGCTCACTACTGGCTTGCCGCTGGCACCAGTATGCGTGAAGCGCTGTATATCCATAAACAAATGCTTGACCAGGGGGTTGATAGTCGTATTCATGCAACAGCCCGTTGGTGGCACGACTGGTTACACCCAACACTTAAGGCGGCTGAACGAATACCAAAAGAGCACCAAAGCCTATTTGTCGAGAGTATGATGATCATCAAATCCCAGCTGGATAAGCGTGGCGCGGTCATTGCCAGCACCGACAGTACTATGCTCAACTATTCTCGCGACGCCTACGCCTATAGCTGGCCCCGCGACGGTGCAAATACTATTTGGCCATTGATTCGGCTCGGTTATTACCAAGAAGCGTATCGGTTCTTTGAATTCTGCCAACGCGGTATGCACCCGAATGGATACTTGATGCATAAATATCGTGCCGACGGCGCGCTTGGAAGCAGCTGGCACCCGTATGTGCACGGTGATACGGTCGCACCACCAATCCAGGAAGACGAAACTGCCTTAGTGGTATTTGTTTTCACGCAGTTCTACCAGCTCTCTCAAGACAATGAGCTTATCAAAGACTTTTATCATTCAATGATTAAACCAATGGCCAACTTTTTAGCCGAATACGTTGATGAAGCGAGCGGATTGCCAAAACCAAGCTACGACTTATGGGAACAAACCTTCTCAACGAGTACTTACACGACGGCTGTGACGTACGGCGCGTTAGTCGCTGCTTCCGAGCTTGCAGTCAGTGCCGGCGACCAGGCTTCCGCCGTGAAATGGCGCAGTGCAGCCGATGATATTCAGCAGGCCGCCCAGACGCACTTATATAATCACGAGCGCTCTATGCTGTATCGAGGTGTAACTCAGCATAACGGCCAACTTGATTTTGACTCAGTGCTTGATACTTCGTCCATTTATGGTGCCTTTATGTTTGGCCTCTTCGCTGCCGATAGCCCAGAGATACAAACATCCATTGAGGCGGTTGGGCGTGTTTTCAACACCACCCCTGAGCATCCTGGCCTTCCCCGATATGAAAACGACGACTATCGACGCACAACAGATGACATTCAGGGAAATTGGTGGTTGATCACAACGCTATGGCAGGCGCAGTACGATATTGAAATTGGCAATCATGACGATGCGCTTGCCAGATTACAGTGGGTAAAAGAGCGCGCTCTTTCAACAGGTATGCTCGCCGAGCAAATTGACCCGGTCGATGGTACCGTTATTGCACCGGCACCCCTTACATGGTCACATGCGGAGTATGTATCGACCCTACTCGATGTAAGCGGAAAGGATCGGTAGCATGAAGTACCGACGCACCCTCGCTGAAATAATGCGGCGTGTCTCTCCTGCGCTTCGCGAGCGTGGCAAGATACTACGGGCGTTTAGTGAACGGATTGGGCTCGTCTATTTTGGTGCAGTCAGTCAGCATCATGATGATCATAGTCCCATTCGCGGCTTCACCGCTTCACTTACCCACAGTGATACCCATTACGCAGTTGGCACCTACGACGGATATAATATTCGCTTAGTCGATCGCCTTGATATTCTCCATATTCCAGGTCGAGACAACCACCAACAAACCTGGACAATTATTGAGATCGACCTAGAAATTGATGAATTCCCTCATGTCTTTTTTGTGCCGACTGGCCAGAACGGCGAGCAGTACGCTCGGCTTTTTGCAACGCAGCCGTATCTTACGCCGGTCAACACCCTCCTCTCGTCATCTCGAACGAGTCCCGAATTCCACGGTAGGTATCAACTCCTCGCTCGCACGACGCATGCGCATCATGTCAATCAGTTATTTGATTCACCAACTATCGTTGCGATCGCGGCACACTTTTGGCCGTATGGCATTGAGTTGCAGCACGGGAAGTTGTTTATTTACCTTCCACAAAAAAAGCTCACCCATACGCATCTTGAAACAGCGCTTCGCGCATCCTTTTGGCTCACATCGACGCTTCGTGAATCAAGTAAAGAATTATAAAAAAACTCCGCGCTGAGGCGGAGTTTTTGTACATCGTATTAGCTCTTGCGGGCCTTAACTTCGTTACGACCGAGGTTCTTTTTTGTCTCAGTATACACGGCGTGTTTACGAGCAATTGGGTCGTATTTCTTCAGGCTGATCTTTTCAGTCGTATTTTGCGTATTCTTGGTGGTGTAGTACGTACGGTGACCACTGAGCTCACTGACGAGACCAACCAAAATTCGCTTTGTGTTCTTCTTTGCCATAGGTTTCAT
>JBIIRX010000048.1:0-7076 GCA_044341315.1 Saccharimonadales bacterium (SeqCode) | reverse complement strand
ACCCCTTTATGCTCGCAATATACTAAGCAGTATATCGAAACTTACCTAATACGTCTATGCTTAGCTCAAGATATCCAAAAGGAAAAGACGCCTAAGCGTCCTCCCTTCGGTAGTAAGCGATTGCCGCGTTTCCGTAACTACGATTGTCCACCACAACAACTCCTAATTCGGTGGGCACCTCACTCCTACTTGGTACTGATAATACCATAAGCCCATTGGGCTTTAAAAGCCTAAATAATTTTACTACTGTGGATAACTGTGGGTCATGGTAGGGTGGGTCGGCAAATATAATATCAAACTGCTCATCAACAGTGGTCAGCCAACTGTTTAATTGCGCCTTCACAATTTTTGTATTTTCAACAACACCTAGTGTATCGGCATTGTTTGCAAGAATCTTTTGCGCGATTCGGTCACGCTCGACGAATACCGCTTCACCCGCTCCACGACTCAGGGCTTCGAAACCAAGCGCACCGCTACCAGCAAACGCATCCAGCACGCGAATACCCTGAAAATCCACTTCAGCCGTGAGCTTATTGAACATAGCGTTGCGAATCCGCTCGCTCATTGGGTGGGTGCGGTTTGTACCGGATCCTTCCAGAATACGGCCGCCAAACTGTCCTGAAATTAAACGAATGTTCACTGTGTTGCACCCTTACTGGCAGCGTACCATGCAAGGCAGACTGTCTTAATAATGGTGGGCACTAATGTTTGTCGAGTTGCATTCCCGAGCTTGACTGACCAGCCCTCTCTTGCAAATGCTTCATACATTCCTAAATCATCCACCTTCTTCAACGCATCAAAAAAGGTAGGGACAAAGCCTTCTTGGTCAATGCGTTCGAAGTCTTCATCACGCAAGCCAATATCCTTAAACGTATTGAGTGTAATCGATGAAGCGACACCCCATTCAAACGACCAGTGCAAACTAAATACGCCTTTTGTGCCCCAATATTGCCAGTTTTTGGAAAGCATGTCTCGTTTACGAGTGCTCGAAATAAGTATTTTATCGCGCGTTGTGAGGCGTTCAGTATGGGGCTTCCCCCAAAGCTCTTCAATCTTTTCGGCCAACGGATAGTGATGTGCAGGCGTAAGCCCATCGACCACCGCATGCGCGAGCCAGGCAGCTTCGAAGCCTGCCCGTACTTCGTCTTCACTGCGTAGCGCTTCAGCAAGATTCACAATGTGATCTTTAATAATACCAATAAGTGGGTCATCGGAGCCCGCTTGAGGATTAATATAATGCCATGGCTCATCAACCGAAGGGCTTTTACTTTTTATACCATCCGGACCATTTTTACCCTCGAAATGGAGGATTGTTTTGATAGATGGAAAAAACGGCGCCATGCCAATATGGTGAATAAGATGTCGTTTGGCAACACGGTCAATGCGCTGGTGCACACCAACGATATTACCGGAATGGTGTCGAAAAGTGGTTCCTGAATACATACTGCTAATTAAGCGTCGTCAATCGTTGATAGGTTTCAACCTGACGCGCTAACTGTGTATAGTGTACCAGGTTTTCACCAGCTTGTACGAACCGCTTAGCGGCGGCTTGAGCTCGCGCAATGAGCTTGGTATCTCCGAGTGTCGCCACTTGCAGGTTCAGCGCTCCATGCTGTGCCCGCCCGTAAATTTCACCAGGGCCACGGAGCTTTAAGTCTACTTCCGCGAGATAAAAGCCATCATTGCTTTTTTCAATTTCCTGTAAACGTTGGGAGGGTTTTTTAGAGTCACTCGGTACAATATAACAATAGCTTTGATGATCACTGCGCCCGACTCGCCCACGCAGTTGGTGCAGCTGGGCAAGGCCAAAACGGTCGCCATCCTCAATAATCATAACAGTTGCATTTGGCACATCAACACCCACTTCAACGACAGTAGTACTAACAAGTATTTCTATCTCTCCATTCGCAAAACACTGCATGACCGCTTCTTTTTCAGCCGGCGCGAGCCGCCCATGCAGTAAGCCAATAGTACGGTGTTTAAATACGGAACTCTGAAGGCGTTTATACTCCGCCTCAACACTCTTCAGTTCGTTGGTAGGGTTGTTATCGATGAGATTACATATTACATAACCTTGACGGCCTTTTTGTAATTCGTTTTCAACTAACTGATAGAGTTGTGGCCGACTATTTGGTGACCAGATTTTTGTCGCAATTGGCTTACGGTTGGCCGGCTTCTCGTTCAATACCGAAATATCCAACTCACCGTAGACCGTTAAGGCTAAGCTCCGTGGAATTGGCGTTGCTGTCATAGCGAGCAGGTGCGGCATCTTAGCGGATTTTTTTAGTAGCTCCTGGCGCTGCGCCACCCCGAAACGATGCTGTTCATCAATTACCACAAAACCAAGCTTGTGAAACTGCACTTTTGACTGAATGAGGGCATGCGTACCAACCACGACGTCAACCTCGCCCGTCGCAATGGCGCTATACAGCGTTTCGCGGGCTTTGCCTTTCACGCTCCCCGTAAGCAAACCAACTTTCACGCCGAATGGCGCCAGTAACGCATCGAGCGTAGCAGCATGTTGTGAGGCGAGAATTTCAGTCGGTGCCATAAGCGCCGTTTGAAAGCCTTCATGAGCTGCTTGGCGAGCTGCTAAGCCGGCAACCACCGTTTTACCCGACCCGACATCACCTTGTAGGAGACGGTTCATTGGAGTGCTTTGTTCAAAGTTTTGCAGAATATCCCACGCTGCAATACGTTGGGCGTTCGTGAGCGCAAAGGGCAGGCCAGCGACAAAGTCTTTCACCACTTTTTGGTCAAAGGGAATATTCCACCCTTCAAGCTGGGCATTGGCTTGCTTATTATATTGGCTAGCGAGTAGCAGCTGGAACAATTCTTCAAAGGCTAAGCGTTCGCGTGCCCGCTCGGCTTCGACATGCGTTTTTGGAAAGTGCATGCCCTGCATTGCTTCACTATAGCTTGGGAGCTTTTCGTGTTGAATGATACGCTCGGGTAAGGTTTCCGACAGCATGGTTATGAGCGGTTTTAGTTCGAGCAACAACTTGCGCACCAATGCTGTTTTAAGACCAGCGACTGCGCGGTAGATCGGTACAATCGCATCAGTTTGCTTTGGTAGCTCACTCACCTTTTCAGCACTCGGATTGGTTAGTTGGTAGCGATTGTAGCTAAATTCAAATTCACCCGAGAAAACAAACCAATCATCACTTTTAAGCTGCGCCGCTCGATAGGGTTGATTAAACCAGACGGCTTGAATCTTGCCCGATGCATCCGCCAAAGTGGCAGTGGTAACCTTCATGCCCCGCCGGACCGGCCTGGTTTCGACTTTCTCGCATTTTGCCCGCACCGTTACCTTGCCTGGTTTGATTTCTGAAATCTGCGTTACCTGCGAATAATCCTCATAGGCACGCGGCAAAAAAGTTATCAGGTCTTCTACCGTTACTAAACCCGCCGCCGCAAGTTGCTCGGCAGTCTTTGGGCCGACACCTTTTATGTAGGCGAGGGAGGTAGAGAGGTTCATAGCATTACCGCTTTTAGCGTACTAAAACGAAGCTATTCTTCCCCTTCTTCAATAGCCCCAATCCTTTAATCTCCTGATCTTCTTCAAGCTTTATGCCGTTCAGTGATACGGCCCCACCTGTAATCAAACGACGCACTTCACCATTACTCGTAGCTAGTTGCGCATTTACGAGTGCTTCAACAACCGTTGTGCCCACGGGAGTGGTTGGGATTTCTGCCGCCAGCATCGATATCTCATCTTCACTTAATTCACCCACTGATGCTCCACCAAATAACACATCGGTCACTTTCTCGACATGTGCCAGTCGTTCTTCACCATGGACCAGCTTCGTCACTTCACGGGCCAATGTTTTTTGCGCTTCACGGGCACCTGGGTTGGTTGCCACTTGTTCAGCCATTGCTTCGATTTCCTCTTTCGAAAGGAGTGTATAAATCTTCGCGTAGTCAACCACACCCTCGTCATCAGCATTCAACCAGAATTGGTAGAACTTGTAGACGCTGGTTTTGGTAGGGTCGAGCCAAATTGCTCCCTCTTCTGATTTACCGAATTTCTTGCCGGTCGCTTTATTGATGACAAGGGGTGTTGAGTACACATGTGCCTCTCCCCCTTCGATACGACGAATCAGGTCCACCCCAGCAATCGAGTTTCCCCATTGGTCAGCACCACACAGTTGCAGTGTAACCCCATGATTACGGTATAGGTGCAAGAAGTCGTAGCCTTGAATGAGTGAGTAGCTAAATTCAGCGTAGCTAATGCCCGAGCCACCTTCACCAAGCCGCGATTGCACAAATTCACGCCCCAACATCAGGCTCAGTGGAACGTGTTTCCCTATGTCACGCAGGAAATGGAGGTAGTTAAAATTTTTGAACCAGTCGTAGTTATCAACCAGCTGAAAATCAGCACCAGCAAATACGCGCTTGTACTCGGCAGCGATACCGGCTTTGTTTTTTGCGATTTCATCAAGCGTTTTTAGGTTCCGTTCATCTTTTTTTCCATCCGGGTCGCCGATCATGCCAGTGGCACCACCTACCAATAAGTATGCGTTGTGGCCGGCGTTAATGAAATGGCGCACCATCATGGCGGCGGCAAAGTTACCAATCGTCATGCTGTCAGCCGAAGGGTCGACACCAAAATAGAAAGAGATCGGGCCTTCATCTAGGGCTTTGATATCGGGGTAGGTCATTTGATTAACGAAGCCACGCCACGTCAATTCTTCAGATAGGGTCATACCGTCTCTCTTTCTTGGGTTATTACTTCTTATACTATAGCAAATAACAGCGGTGAACGCACGCTCATTATTCTCTCAGCAATGCCTGCTATGCTAGCCAGGAATGAATAATAAAACTACTTGTTGCCGAACGCAGCGTGCTATACTAATAGCAGTAAATTGCTTATGAGAATTGAGTTAAGGTGAGTACGAAGAAAAAACCAACCCGCAAGATTAGCTTGTATTCAAACTTGTCACAAAAGACATCAAAGATAACCCACAAGCGTAAGGTTAAGAAGGACGCAGAAGCTAAGAAGCGCGCTGAATATTTAGCCACACTTCCAAAACATCCAGTAAAGCGCTTTATCTACCGGATGCATCCAAAGCGTTTCTGGGCCTATTGGTTTAGCAAACGTGGCATGTTTATGGCGCTTAAAATTGCTGGTGTCTCAGCGCTTTTTGTTGCTTTGCTTGTCGGTGGTCTATTTGCTTACTTTAGAAAAGACCTCGATGCTATTCGTCCTGGTGAAATCGATAAACGCGTTCAATCAACTGTGACAACCTACCTTGACCGCAATGGCCAGACGCTCTGGGAAGATAAAGGTGATGGCAACTACAAGCTTGTTGTGAAGAGTGATGAACTTAGCGATAACCTCAAAAAGGCAACGGTTGCTATTGAAGATCGCGATTTCTTCAAACACAGTGGTGTCAGCTTTACTGGTACATTCCGGGCAGCCATTAACAACTTTAGCGGGGGAAGCACCCAAGGTGGTTCAACACTTACGCAACAACTTGTAAAGCAAGTGTTCTTTGCAGACGAAGCTGAAAACCGTGGCTTAAGTGGTATTCCGCGTAAAATAAAAGAGCTCATTCTGGCGGTTGAGATTGAACGTATGTACGATAAAGACCAGATCATTACGCTCTATCTTAATGAGTCTCCATACGGTGGCCGCCGTAATGGCGCCGAATCTGGTGCGCAGGCATACTTTGAAAAGTCCGCTAAAGACCTTACCATTGCTGAAGCTTCCCTTCTTGCGGCGATTCCAAATAACCCAACACTTTACGACCCATACAATGTCGCAAACCATGAAGCGCTTATAAATCGCCAGCACCGCGTTTTGAAAAGCATGCTCGAAGTGAATTATATTACTCAGGCACAGTACGATGAAGCAATTGCCGTGCCAATACTTGATAACTTGCGCGCGCAAAAAGATGGCCTCAAAGACATCAAGGCGCCTCACTTTGTACTGATGGTCCGCTCTGAGCTCGAAAAAGAACTTGGAAAAGCAACTGTTGGCCGCGGTGGTTTAACTGTTAAGACAACCCTCGACCTCCGTATTCAGGACAAAACACAAGAAGCGGTCAATGAAATGTTTAATTCATATGTTCCAAACTATGCAGGCTTTAGTAACGGTGCCGCTACCGTTGAAGATTCGCAGACGGGTCAAATTATTGCATTAGTTGGGAGCCGCGACTTTAGCTATGAAGGATTCGGCCAGGATAACGCCGCTACTGCCTATATTCAACCAGGTTCATCGGTAAAGCCTCTTGTGTATGCACAGCTCTTCCAGCAAAAGCCGCAAGGGCAGCAAAACTATGGAAGTGGAAGCATCCTCGTTGATGAGCCGATTAATCAAATCTATGGTGCTGAGCTGAAGAATGCTGACCGCACTTACAAAGGCTCCGTGACAATTCGTTCCAGCTTGGCAACCTCCCGTAACGTACCGGCGGTCAAGGCAATGGCTATTAACGAGAACGCTAAGGAAGGTTCAACCATAAAGGAAATTCGAGACATGGGTGCTTCGAGCTACTGTACCGTTGGTGCTGATCAAACCGCTGGTCTATCAGCAGCGATTGGTGGCTGTGGGCTACGTCAAATTGATCTTGTGAATGCGTATGCATCACTTGCTCGTGGTGGCGCGTATAAACCGCAGTCAACCGTGCTCGAGGTAAAGAACAGCTCTGGTGAAGTACTTAAGAAATGGTCTGACACCGCACCAAAGCAAGTTATTGATCCCCAAGCAGCCTACATTGTTGCCGACATTCTCTCTGATGCAAATGCAAGCGCAGCGCTAGGAAACTACGCTGCCAAGAATATTCCTGGCGTGAAAACTGCCACAAAAACTGGTACCTCTGACAAAGGTGGAAATGCCAAAGACCTTTGGATGATGAGTTACAGCCCAGCACTTACTATGGGCGTGTGGCTTGGTAATCCAGATACGACGATCCTCAAAAATGGTACCTCGTCACTTGGAAGCCCGATTATTGCGAAAGTGATGGAATTTGCACACAAAGAAGTGTATGCACCGGAAAATAAATGGAAGTCTGGCGACTGGTTTGCAGTACCAAACGGTATCCAGCGCGTTGGCAACGAAGTATATCCGTCATGGT
>JBIIRX010000032.1:0-10344 GCA_044341315.1 Saccharimonadales bacterium (SeqCode) | reverse complement strand
GCAAACGCAAAATTAACATTCGACCGTGTTTCTAAGTTCAAAGCAACCGACTGTACTCCAGCCGCAGCACGCATTGAAGTTGACGTCGTGAAGACAATTGACCCTGTCACAAAGAAAGAAGCGTTCAGTAATGTTCCCGGCGGCTACGACGCCACCAAAGACGACAACGTTCACAACTGTTCCGATGCAAGCCCGACCATCTCATCCATTGATATATCTGGGTCAAGTGGTAATTGGACCATTACCGTTAATGTATCCCAGGGTACCTTCGGGCTGGACAACGCGACCGCCAGCATCACTGTCAACGGCCAGGCATTAAACGGAAACCGCAGTGGTAATAGCTTCAAGGCGACGTATAATGGAACCGGTAACCCTACAGGGGGTATATCAGCCACAGTGACCGACTCAGGGTACTACACGGCAACTGGGTCTAAATAAAAAAAGATATACACTAAAAAAACTCCCAACCGGGAGTTTTTTTAGTTCCACAATACGTTACGATTGATTATTTGCGAGCGCGACCATGCTATCTTCTGGGCTTTTCCGTCGTCGCTGATTAGATTGCTGCGGGCGCTCAGAAGTATTTTTTGGTTGCTTTTCAGAACGGACGACAGACTTTACATCGTGTTTTACAGGTGGGCGATTAACAACTGGCTTCTTTCGTCCCACGACTTTTTCAACACGTTTAGGGGCGGCCTGCTGCTTCGGACTCGCTTTCTCAACTGGGTGCACAAGCTTTGCAAACATCATCTTCCCCGCTGCTGTCTGAAGCCCTCTGATGAATTCGACTTCAACCTTAGAGCCAATCTGCTTATAAGCATGTTCAACAACCACCATTGTTCCATCTGGTAAATGGCCGACCGCTTGGTGAGGATCGTTACCTTTTTGTGAGAGTTCGATGGTTGTTTGTTCACCAGGAAGATATGACATGCGCAGTGTTTTCGCCAGTTCATTCACATTGAGTACTTCAAGCCCTTCGACGACGGCAACTTTATTCAGATTGTAGTCAATTGTACAGAGCGCGCCATTGTGCTTTTTAGCAAGCTCAAGGAGCCGATTATCGACGCCATCTTTTGCGCGAACGCCATCATTAAAAATAAGTGCAGTGACCGAAGGGATAGCCTGCAATTCGGTAATCACATCAAGACCGTGTCGAGCACGGGAACGCTTATCGCTATCGGCAGTGTCTGCTAAAAACTGCAGCTCACCGACAACACTCCGAGGGATGTACAGAGGACGAGAGATAAATCCGGAACGGGCGATTGCCACAATCCGGCCGTCAATTAATACTGATGTGTCCACAAAGGCGGGCGACTGCCGCAAACGCGCGGCCTTTTTAACGGACGCATACGTCAGATAGGTTGTTTCCACTGCAATTGTCAGCAGCGTGATAATAATAAATAATTCCATAGATTCCTTATTTTTGTAAATAATCGATAAGTGCAGTGCGAATGTCACCGACTGGTGTTGCAAAGGCACTTTTTTTGACTTGTTTCGGTGTGACTGCTTTTTTGAACCCAAGCTTTTTCGCTTCAGCGATACGCTTCTCACTCCCAATGACAGAACGGATTTCTCCGCCCAGACCCACTTCCCCAAACACTACCGTGTCCTCATCTATACGTCGCCCCGCTGCTGCGCTGGCAATGGCCATACATATTGCCAGGTCTGCTGCTTGATCGTTGAGTTTTAAGCCACCGACTACGTTTATATAGATATCTTTATCCGATAAGTTCAGTTTTGTACGACGTTCAAGAACGGCGACGAGAAGGTTGAGACGGTTCAAATCAAACCCACTAGCAGTACGCTTAGGATACCCGAAACTAGTGGTATTTACAAGCGCTTGAATCTCAACCAAAAGTGGGCGCGTACCCTCAAGGGTCGCTAGCACCACCGAACCGTCGGCGTTTTGACGCTCAGCAAGCAGTGCCGCCGATGGGTTTTCAACCACCCGTAGCCCCTCTTCATACATTTCAAAAATTGCAGCTTCGCTGGTGGCACCAAATCGATTCTTGACGGCGCGCACTACCTTAAACCCGCCATAACGATCGCCTTCAAACTGCAAAACAACATCAACGAGATGTTCAAGCACCTTTGGCCCAGCAATACTCCCCTCTTTCGTCACGTGACCTACCAGGATGACTGCTGATCCTGCTGCTTTGGCTGCACGTATCAAAACGTTACTGCTATTGGTGATTTGACTGACGGTACCAGGTGCACTGGTCATTTCATCTACCGACATTGTTTGAATAGAGTCAACGATGACAAGCCCATACTGGCTTGACCGTAAAGTTGCTGCGATATCGTTGACACTGGTTGAGGCAGCAAAGTCGAGCCCTTCAGTATCAGCCGTCCCAAGCCGCGAGGCACGCAGCGCTACTTGATGCGCTGACTCTTCCCCGCTGACGTACAGCACTGCATGCTGCGCAGCTATCGACGCTGCAACCTGCAAGAGGAGTGTACTTTTTCCAATCCCCGGCTGACCAGCCAAAAGTACTACGGATCCCGGGACAATGCCGCCACCAAGCACGGTGTCGAGATCATGAATGGTTGTATGAAGTCGGCCCTTCGCCTTATCCGCTTTTGCCGATTGGAGTGACTGTACGGCAAGCTTCGTCCCCGAGGCACCTGCTTTTGCAACAGATGATTGGCTTGACGTGGCAGCTGGAGCTTGTTCAACAAGCGTATTCCATTCTCCGCAGTTATCACAACGACCCGACCACTTACTGTGTACCGCGCCGCATTGCTGACAGACGAACTGTGTTTTAAGCTTCACCATATACTTACTATACCTTACACCGACGGAGCCTTATCAAGCGATTGGTAGCTATCGATACTTTTATTTAACGTTTCAACTTGTCTGGCAATTGTTTGGTACTCATCGCGCAGCGTTGTATACGTTTGGATAGAAGCATTAATTGACTGACGATCCGCTTCAAGCTGATTCGAGCGAGCAACGAGTCGCGCACGTTCAGCATTAAATTGGCTCGAGGAGCTGAAGCCTCCATTCGCAGCACGTGTATTAAATGCAGCGATATCAGCAGAGAGTGTATTGGTGTTAGCAGCATAGGCAGTCGATGCCGCATCAATTGAGCTACTCAACTGGTTTAACTGTGCTACTAGGGCCTCGGAACGCGTTGTCAATGCCCGAAAGGTGTCATTGTACTGGGCATGGAGCGCCAGCACGGCAGCCCTGTCGAAATAGCGGCTATAATACGCCTCTAGATCACTGCCTATATCAGTTACTTCTGTACCTAGAATAGAGTGCAGCTCGTTTACAAACTCGCCGGGTTCGGTACGTTCGTAGTACCCCATACGACGCTTCAATTCATCATCGGCACGCTGCTCGTATGCAGCCCGCAGCTTACCTTCAAGACGCGTTTGCTCATCCTCACTCATACGAAACCAAACAGCGTGAAGCAATTCGTGCACCGAGGTCACCTCTTTGATACCGTTGAGCTTCGGATCGGTCACATTGTATATATACACTCGATCTTGAGAGGTGTAGCACCCGAGGATAGGACTGGCTTGTTCTTGGCGCGGGCAATTATTGTTGAAAGCGTTTTGATCAAGCACCTCAGGTTTGGTTGCATAGAACGTAAACGTGGCATTTTGCGTCAGTTTTGTATCGGTAACAATTGCTGAAATCTCATCAGTTGGTTGATACGTAGCATTCGCGATTGTATCAAGAATAAACTGGCGGTTGAATACCACCCAAATAGCAGCAAGTACAAACAGTGCGCTCAGTATGAACGCACTGATGGTTCGTACAATGTTACGATTCGTGTTCGACATTGAGTTGGATACTTCCCTTCGCAGCAGTCGCTTTTAGTACAGTACCCTTACCGTATGCGCCTGACAAAATACCGTCGGCAACGGCGTGCTCAAGCAGATCTTGCAAAGCGCGGCGAAGGGGTCGAGCGCCATATTTTTCGTCGTGCCCCTCGGAAATGATCAGTTTTTTCGCCGACGGCGTTACAACCAAACGGATACCCTTGTGCACAAGGCGATCTTGTAGTTCAGCCAGCAGACCGTCAAAGATCTTACTTACTTCGCTGCGGGTGAGTGCACGGAATGTTACGATCGCATCAAAACGATTAATGAGCTCGGGGCGCATAATACGCTCGAGGGCCTTTCGGGTTTCGCGGGCGTTTTCTTCGTGTACTTCATCGAGTGCACGCTGGTCATTCTTGCTACTTGCATGGAACCCAAGGCTAGATTCTTTCATCATCTGGTCGGCACCAAGGTTACTTGTTAGGATGATTATCGTGTTACTAAAGTCGACAGATCGGCCCTTGGCATCGGTAATTTTACCGTCTTCAAGCAGC
Source organism: Saccharimonadales bacterium (SeqCode) (assembly GCA_044341315.1). Taxonomy (GTDB): domain Bacteria; phylum Patescibacteriota; class Saccharimonadia; order Saccharimonadales; family Saccharimonadaceae; genus Microsaccharimonas. The sequence goes on along the minus strand of JBIIRX010000032.1, from coordinate 6,019 downwards.
TGGAGCAGAAGATTGAACACTTCACTATTTGCTTTTTCAATCTCATCGAGAAGCACCACACTGTACGGCTGCCGACGAATCTTATCGGTCAGCTGGCCGCCATCTTCATAGCCGACATAGCCAGCCGGCGCACCCAGTAAGCGGCTGGTGTTGTGGCGTTCGCTAAATTCACTCATGTCGATTTTGACGAGTGCATCTTCACTGCCGAAGACTTCACGGGCGAGTACCCGAGCAAGCTCGGTTTTACCAACACCGGTTGGACCCATAAAGACAAACGAACCAATTGGACGCTTGTTGCTGGCCACACCGCTTCGGCTTCGTCGAATAGCCCGTGAGACTTTTTCGACAGCCTCGCGCTGACCTATAACGTACTTTTCAAGATGCGCTTCTAAATTACGAAGTAGCTTTGCTTCCGACTTTTGCACCCGCTTTACCGGAATACCCGTCATTTGAGCAATTGCATGTGCGATATCATCATCAGTCAATGCAACTGGCGTCTTTTTTTCGTATTCTTCACGCGAAGCTTCGAGTTTTTCAGTCAATTGGCTAATGCGTGTTTTATATAGAGCAGCTCGTTCATATTCTTCGGCCGTCACCGCCTCTTCCATCTTTTCATTTAAGCCAGTGAGTTGCTTCATGTAGTCACGCACCTTACTTGGCTCGTGGCCGGTTTTTACGCGCACACGAGCAGCAGCTTCATCAATCACATCAATCGCTTTATCTGGCATGAACCGCTCGCTGACATAGCGATCCGCCATGTAGACGGCATCTTCAATAATCTCGTCACTGATCGAGACACCGTGGTGCTTTTCGTAGTATGACTTGAGACCCTTCAAAATAGCCGTGGTATCTTTTAATGATGGCTCTGGAACAATCACTGATTGTAATCGTCGTTCGAGTGCCGTATCTTTTTCGATATGCTTGCGATATTCATCAAGCGTGGTCGCGCCAATCAAGCGAACTTGGCCACGTGCTAACGCAGGTTTCAGCATATTAGCGGCATCAAGCGCGCCTTCGGCCGCACCAGCACCCACAAGAAGGTGAAGCTCATCAATAAAAACAATAATATTCTTTTGCTCTTCAAGCTCGCTCATTACCTTTTTAAGACGCTCTTCAAACTCACCACGATATTTGGTGCCAGCAATCATACCGGCAAGGTCGAGCTGGATAATGCGCTTATCAAGCAAGTGCTCTGGAACGTCTTCTGAGACGATTCGCTGCGCTAAGCCCTCAACAATGGCAGTTTTACCGACGCCAGGTTCACCAATGAGTACCGGGTTATTCTTGGTACGGCGACTCAAGATGGTAACCAAGCGCTCTTCTTGCTCTTTGCGGCCAATGACGGGGTCAAGCTGACCGTGACGAGCCTTCGCCGTAAGGTCGGTACCAAATACACCCAACATCCCCTTTTCGCGAGTCGGCTTTTGTGGGCGCTCCGCTTCATCGGTCGATTGGCTTTGGCTCTCAGCATTGCGATCAAGATAGTCTTCAAGTTCAGCCAGCACCTCGCTGATATCGACATTCATGTCACGCAGTAGTACTGTTGCTCGAGCATTTTTTTGAGACAATATGCTATAGAGAATATGTTCGGTACCAAGATAATCTTGGCGGAATTCCTGCGCAATATCCCAACTCATCTTGAGTGTAAGCTTCGCCGTTTCGCTTAAGCTTTTGGTCATAATACCAGAGGTGAAATTATTCGAAACTGGTACAGCGCTCAGCGAAGATTGCGCTTTATCGAGCGTCACCCCGGCATCGGCCAAAATTTTTGCGCCAACCGAAGCCCCTTGCGCCATCACTCCAAGGAGGAGATGCTCAGTACCCACATACGGGCTCCCATACCCTTGGGCAATTAAGGTTGCATGATGTAAACTTGTCCGAGCGTTGTCGGTCAAGTGCGTTATAAATTCTGCAAATTCATCAGACATATATCTATTATCTATCCTCCAATGGGTACAGCGCAAGTGCCATTCGCTAACTGCGCTTTACTTATACTTAGTATAGCAAAAAATTAGCACTCGGGTCAAGCGAGTGCTAATTTATTTTTGGAGAACTACTATTCTGTAGCTTCTTCGACTGCGTTCAGAAGGCTATCTTCGATATTCTTTTTTGGCGCAGCAGGTTTGGCTGCAGCAACGTTTTGCTCAATGTCGAGCTCGTAGCCGGTAAGGCGGCTCGCCAGACGAACATTCTGTCCACCACGACCAATCGCAATTGATTGCTGGTCTTCGTTAACGAATACCTTGGCGCGCTTCTCTTTCTCATCAATTTCAACCTTAGCAACTTCTGCTGGGCTGAGGGCGTTCTTAATAAACTGCTCGGTGCTTTCGTCAAAGGTAACGATATCAATCTTCTCTTGGTCGCCAATTTCGTTCATGACCGCTTGAACGCGGGTTCCGTGGCCACCAACGAACGTACCGACTGGGTCTACACCTGGAACTGAACTTGCAACCGCAAGCTTCGTGCGACGACCAGCTTCACGGGCAATGGCTTTAATTTCAACCGCACCGGTTTCGAGCTCAGGTACTTCTTGGCGGAACAAGTACTCAACAAAGGCCTCGTTGCCACGGCTCAAAATAAGTTGTGGGCCACGGTTTTCGCGCTCAATATCCTTGATAAACACTTTGATGCGCGCGCCGACGTTGTAGTACTCGCCCTGAATCTGCTCGCTCTGCGGAATAATTCCGTTGGCTTTACCTATGTCGACACGAATTACTCGTGGCTCAACACGTTGAACGGTCCCGTTGACGACAGTACCGATCTTGTCTTCATACTCTTCAAGTACGACTTCACGCTCAGCTTCACGCAGACGTTGTAAGACTACTTGCTTCGCAGTTTGGGCAGCCACGCGGCCAAAGCTGGTTACTTCATACTTGTCTTCAATGATATCACCGAGCTCTGCATCGGCTTTGACCTTTTTGGCGTCTTCGAGGCTGATTTCGTGGGCGTCGCTTCCTACAACCTCAACCACTTCACGGCCAACATACACGACCGCAGTACCGTCGTTGACGTTCAGTTCAGCGCGCACTTCTTGGTCACGCTCACCATTATCACGGCGCCACGCAGCAGCAATTGCCTGCTCGATAACCGAGAGAACTACCTCTTCAGGGAGGTTCTTCTCGTCAGCAATGGTTCGCACCGCGAGGGTGAGTTGCTTGAGATTTAATTCTTCCATAATGTTTCAATCCTTTCTGATTAAAAAATCCGACCTGCCGGCCGGAATGTACTGCTTTCATTATAACGTGAGTATGTTGTTTACGCAAGTTTAAACTACATCAAAGGACACGTCTTCAAAATATTTTCGATTGCTGCTTTTTCCGCATCCGTCACCCACAACCCATATTTCTGCTTCACCGCAACTTGTCGCTCTACGTACGTACATCTGAACGCTTTATTTTTTGGCAGCCATGTGGCCGCATCACCGTCGCTCTTCGCCTGATTGGCCGCACCCTCGACAGCAAGGAGATCGAGCGGATCATTGGCGAGCTGTTTACGCTGCTCAATCGTCAGTAGCTGCGCACCTTTTTGCCAAGCATCAGACAGCGCCACAATGTGGTCGATTTGCACAGCAGAACTATCAGCTTTTGTAAATTGAATTGTTTTACCGGTATATGGGTCGTGTAACGTGCCCGATATCACAGTACACTCGCCTTCGAGCACCGGGTTTTCTAGGTCTCGATACAATATAATATCACGCGTACTGCACCCGTTGGTTTTACCCCAGCCATTACCAAACTGTGAGCGCTCGTAGCCAGTTTTTGGCGCGCGCCCTTTGACGGTAAGCGATTTTAACGTGTCTAGAGCAGAGCTCTGTTGTACCGGCGCTTGATTCACCGCCGCTTTCGGTGCACTCTCTTCAATCATTTTCGGCATGGCGCCCGCTAAAAGTGCGATCGCAATCGTTCCCCCAATCAATACCACCGCCGCTCGTCGTCTTCGCATATACTTACTATGCCACGGGAATGTGTACTTTTGCTACAATAGATATATGACTTCAACACCTTCTGTATCCCGACTGGTGCGGACATTCGCGCCAGAATACTACGACCTTTCCATTACACTTGAGCGCACTGAACGACGTTTCCACGGCATCGTCACCATCAATGGGGCAACCAGTGAACAGGTTCCAGAAATCCGCCTCCACGCTAAAGACCTCACCATTACCCACGCCCTCATTGACGGTAAAGAAGCTACTGCACGGCACGACATTAACGACGAACTGGTTATTTCTCATCCCGACATCACCGCGGGTAAGCATGTGGTGACCGTTGGTTTTAACGGGATCATTACCGACGATATGAATGGTATCTACCCCTGCTACTACGAGGTAGACGGTGTTAAGCAAGAAGTGTTGGCGACTCAATTTGAAAGCCACTACGCCCGCCAGGCGTTTCCATGTATCGACGAACCGGAAGCTAAGGCAACGTTTGATGTGACGGTCACGAGTGAAAAAGATATGGTGGTACTTGGCAATATGCCGGTTGCATCTCAAAACCTTGAGGATGACCAACTCGTTACTCGTTTTGAACGCACACCCCGCATGAGCAGCTACCTCGTTGCTTGGGTAGTTGGTGACCTACAAAAGAAAACCGCGACGACAAAAAGTGGTGTGGAGGTTTCCATTTGGTCGACGAAAGCCCACGACCCTGCGAGTCTCGATTTCGCGCTCGACATCGCCACATGCACCATCGACTACTTTGACGATTACTTTGGCGTTCCCTACCCACTGCCAAAATCTGATCATGTCGCCCTGCCCGACTTCTCGGCTGGCGCGATGGAAAACTGGGGGCTTATTACCTACCGCGAAATTGCACTGTTAGTTGACCCGAAAACCACTACACTGTCGACCAAGCAACAAGCCGCGCTGGTAATAGCCCACGAACTCAGTCACCAGTGGTTTGGCAATCTTGTCACTATGAAGTGGTGGAACGACCTCTGGCTCAATGAAAGTTTTGCCAATATGATGGAATACGTCGCTATCGACGCCATTGAACCGTCATGGAATGTCTGGCTCGATCAGGCTACTGGTGAAGTTGTCAGTGCCCTGCGCCGCGATAGCCTCGATGGCGTGCAATCGATCCAAATTGATGTCAATCACCCAGATGAAATTAGTACTATTTTCGACCCATCGATCGTCTATGCCAAAGGTGGCCGCCTCCTTCGTATGCTGCAGTCCTACGTGGGCGATAGCGCCATGCAGCGCGGCCTGAAAGCATACTTTGAAACCCACGCATATACCAATACCGAAGCGGACGATTTATGGAAATCACTCAGTGAGGCCTCCGGAAAAGATATTGGTAGTTTTATGCATGCCTGGATGACCCAACCTGGCTTCCCGGTGGTGACTGCATCAAAAGAGGGCGACACAATTACCCTCACGCAGGAGCAATTCTTTGTCGGCCCTCATAGCGAAAGCACTCGAACCTGGCCGATCCCGCTCCACGGCGCGTCGCCGAGCATTCCCGAAAGCCTTCAAGCTAAAGAGCTTAGCTTCGCCTACGAGGACGCTAAAGTATTTCGACTTAACCAAGGCAGCACCGCACACTTTATCACGCAGTATGAGGGTGCGTTATTAAGCGATCTGGTACTTTCACTCGGTGAGCTTTCGTCTGTTGACAAGCTGAGTTTCCTCCACGAACAAACCCTACTGGCAAAATCCGGGCGCCAGTCGTATGCAACCCTTTTACCTATACTCACGCAGTTTAAAGACGAAACCAACGAAGCGGTGTGGAGCATTATTTCTCTGGCTATTAATGAACTAAAGAAATTTGTCGAGAACGATGCAGCTGCTGAAAAGAAGCTCAAGCAGTTGGTTGCAGAGCTCGCACTCGTGCAGTATCAACGGCTTGGCTGGGATATTATAGACGGTGAAGACGAAAATGACACGAAGTTACGAAGCCTCATTATCGGTCTTTCATTGTACGGCGAGCTTCCAGAAGCTGCTCAGGAAGCCGAAAAACGCTTCTTAGCAATGCCGCTTGACCAGCTTGATGCTGAACTGAGAGTTGGACTCATGGCA
>JBIIRX010000013.1:0-15070 GCA_044341315.1 Saccharimonadales bacterium (SeqCode) | reverse complement strand
AGCAGACATTGTAGACACGCTGCTTGAAACGTACAAAACCGCTATCAATAGCGAACTCCGCGATGACATTGCTGCTGCTCTCACGTCTACACGAGACAGTGCCGTCATCACTCGACTGGCTAGCTTGCTTAAAGATACTTCGTTCATTCGCCCCCAAGACTTTACCCATTGGTTTGTCTGGCTGCTCCGCAACCGGTACGGACGAAACTTTCTATGGCAATGGGCACGTGACAACTGGCAGTGGATAAGCGACACATTTAAGGGCGACTCGCACTACGACATGTTCCCGCGCTATATCGCCGGATCACTCGTAACCGCTGAACAGTTGGAGGAGTATAAAGCATTCTTTGCCCCACTCGAAAAAGAAATCGCCCTTAAGCGCAATATTGCAATCGGCTATACGGAACTCCGAGGCATCGTTCGCTTACTTGAAACCGATGGGCCAAAAGTGCGCCAGACATTAAAGGATATCGAGTAGTTCAATTTCGCCACTGCGGCTGACTACTGCTACTTTCAACAAGAGATTTTTGTCGGTAGCATAGCGCGCCGTATACGCTTCAGCCGCTCGCCGCATACGCCGAAGTTTATCGGCTGTTATTGCCGCTACTCCACCTCCTTGGGTATCTGACGAGCGATATTTCACTTCAACAAAGTAGCGAGTGGTTGCACGCTCGGCGATGATATCAATCTCACAGTATTTTGTGCGCCAGTTGCGTGCAATAATTGCGTAGCCCTGTGTTTGGAGCCAATCGGCAACGAACTGCTCGGCTGCATCACCGGCTGCTTTTGTTGAAGGTTGCTGCGGCTGAAAAGTTGGCTGCAAATTCAGCAACGCTGCAATTGGTGCAAATGAAGTGCGATGCAGCAATGTGACGCCATGGTCTAACAACGCCTGGCGATGTTTGGCGGTGCCATACCCAACATGTGTACCAAAGCCATAGCCTAGGTAGCGCTCGTCCTGCCGCTCCATAAATGTATCGCGAGCAACTTTGGCGAGTATGGAAGCAGCTGAAACAGCCGGTACTAACAAATCTGCTTTCGGCATCGTGGTAACGAAGCGACCTTTGGTGGTTTCGCTTAAAAAATTAATGGTACCGTCGATAATAATCTCATGGTAGGGAGTTTTTACAGCCTCAACCGCACGAATCGTAGCAATACGAAGCGCCGCCGCCAGACCAACTGTATCCAACTCGTCGGCGTGCACCCAGCCCAAGCCGTAGCCTAAGGCTTTATCACGGATCTCACTGTCAAGCAACTGGCGCTTCTTGGCGGAGAGTTTTTTGCTGTCCGTCAGACCCTCAATACTGTGGGTGTCCGGCAATACAACTGCGCCCACCACGAGTGGCCCTGCCCATGGGCCACGCCCGACTTCATCGATACCTAGAATCATATCTCTATTGTACGCAAATTATTGACATAAATAAGTATTTGTCGACGTTCATGAACGTGATTGTAATATATAACTATACGTGTTATAAATTTTTATGTGGTCGACACGGACCTCATTCCAAGATTGGATAGATCATGCTCTTCTTCATCACCGTGTATTTAATTGGTGCAATTATCACTGCCCTGGTGACACGCATCGGTCTCCGACCCTGGGAAATCCATGCATCGCTTGTCGGAATGACGCTTGATTTCTTCCGAGTAAAAGGAGCCTGGATCTTTATCCTGCTCGTCGTAATCGTGCTTTTATGGCCGATATATGTCGCTGCCTGGATTACTATCTTCTTCTGCTTGCTTTCGTGGATGGCGATCCGCACGGTGCCCCAGGAAACCATGCACTATATCTCAGAAAAATGGAAGCATGTACTCCAGGATATCAGGAGCTACAATAAATGACGGTGCGTCGGAGCGGCATATAAAAACAGCCGCTCCGACGCGTCATTTCTATAAATCTATCCAGTCTTATAAACTTCGTAAACTAAAAAGACCGCCTTATATGGCGGTCTTTTGTTACACATGGCATTACGCGTCAGCGTGTCGCGCCTCAACCTCAGCCTGCTTTGCAGCTAGTTCAGCTTCTTCAGCGGCTTTCTCGGCAGCTTTGGCGTCAGCAGCAGCTTTGGCTTCTTCCTTTAGGCGAGCAGCTTCTTCTTCAGCGTGAACATCTTTGATGTCGTTGACTGCTTCACGATCGAAGTTAACACCCTTAAGGCGAGCGCTCTTACCACTTCGGTTACGAAGGTATGAAAGGTAGTTACGGCGAACTTTCGCGCGGCGAACGATCTCAATCTTTTCTACGAGTGGACTGTGGAGCAGGAAGCTCTTTTCAACGCCAACACCGCTAGCGATCTTTCGAACGGTGATGCGGGCAGTGTGCGACTTTGCGCGGTCAACGCGAATAACAACGCCTTCAAACATCTGAATACGCTCTTTTGCGCCTTCTTTAATCTTTTGGTACACGCGTACAGTGTCACCACTTTTTGCGTCGATAACGGCTGGCTTGCGCTGCTCGTTATTTACTTTTTGAATTAATGCAAAACTCATTAATAATTCCTTCATGTGCCACTTGGCGGTTACTCGAGTAGAACTGAGGCTAGGCCACGCAGTTGTATCCCTGCGGCTCCCATTCTCGCAACTCGGGGGGTTACGTATACAATCAGTTGTGTATTATAGCACGATTGCGAAGTTTTTAAAAGGCCAACGACTGCTAAATAACCCGATTCACTTCTTCGATTGTCGTTTCACCTCGCAGCGCCGCCAACACACCTCGTTGTAACAGTGTTACCATGCCGTTTTCTATCGCTGCTTTTTCAATCACCTCGGAGTGAACATCCTTCACGTCACCACGTATAAACTTTTGAATCGCTTCATTAACAACCAGCTGTTCCATAATAACAATCCGGCCGCTGTACCCGAACGGTGAGGCCTCACTTTTAACTGGCTTCCAAAGCCGACAGTGTTCAATATCCGGTTTTTCAATATGAGAAGGCAGGTCTTTCAGCGCCTCTTCGAGCCAGCGTTTGGTAGCTGCATCAGGTTCGTAGGCCTCTTTAGTTGTGTCATCAAGTCGTCGGAGCAAGCGCTGGGCAATCACCAAGCGCACCGCCGAGCTAAAGATAGGGTTGACTCCAATGAGGTCAATCATACGACTAAACGCGGCAGATGTATTATTGGCGTGGAATGTCGAAAGCACGAGGTGGCCGGTAATAGATGCTTGAATAGCGGTTTTGGCCGTATCAGCATCACGAATCTCGCCCACCATTACGACGTCTGGGTCAAGCCGAAGCACCGACCGGAGGTGATCAGCAAAACTTTGACCACCGGTGGTATCGACTGGAATCTGCGACACCCCCTCAACTCCATACTCAACCGGATCCTCAAGCGTTATGATCTTACGATCAAGTGTATTCAATGCAGAAATCATACTATACAGCGTCGTCGACTTTCCGCTTCCGGTTGGGCCAACCATCAATACCATGCCCCGGGGATGGCTAATGATTTTATCAATCTCTTTACGCTCTTCAGCGCCAATTCGCAGATTATCAAGGTTAAGCATCGAACTGTCGTAGTTAAACAAACGAATAACCGAATCTTGGCCATACAGTGTTGGTACCATTTCAATACGCATGTTCAAAAGGTGCACACCCTCACCATTTTCATTTGGCAATTCCTTTTGCATATGTCCAGATTGCGGCTCGTTCGAGGCAGTGGAAAGATTAGCTCGGGAAGCGAGGGCACCTAAAATCACCCTGTAGCGATCTTGATCGAGTTGGGCAACTGGGTGCAAAGCGCCATCTACTCGGAGGCGCACCCGAATGCCATCGCGTTGATTTTCAATGTGAATATCGCTGGCGCCGAGTTTATCAGCCTGGGTGATCAGAAAGTCGAATACTTCATCGCTGCCAACGCTATTGAGCGTTTTGCTTACCTCGGCTATCGTGTCACTGTCGCCCTCATTCGCAATCTTAATATCATCATAGGTAACACGTACCGGTGGGTCATAGCGCTCCATGAATGCCCGAAATCCACTTTGGCTAATAAGGTAGTACCGTACATTCTGAGCCAGCGCTGCATATTTTTCGGTCAACTCATTCAAAAGTGATTGAGGCGTTTGCGTCGTGATCCCAAATTGCCACGGCTCGGAATCGCTGCCGGCGACAAGCGGCACAAGCCGACTCCGATGCATGACGTCAACGCTGAGCACATCCTCGACGAGATCCAACTCTTGCTCAATTGGTCGAGTGTCGAGGTACGAAATACCCAAAATAGAGGCACGGCGCTGCGTGCTTTGCTCGTCGCTATCGCGGGCTTGCATTTGGGCTTTTTGTTCATCCATTAGGTTAATACTATCAAAAAGCATAAGCATTTTATAGTGGTATAATGCTCCTATGGCTGAAATTATCCTCATCGCCCACAACATTCGCTCAACGCATAACGTCGGATCACTCTTCCGAACTGCCGAAGGGCTGGGCGTGGACCGCATTATATTGAGTGGGTATACTCCCTATCCAATCACCCCCAACGATCCTCGAATTCCTCATGAAGCAGCTAAGCTCGACAAGCAAATTCATAAAACTGCCCTTGGAGCTGAACATATGGTTCCATTCGAGGTCCATACAGTACCTCCGCTTGAGTCGTTAAAAAATGAAGGCTACAGAGTAGTGGCACTTGAACAGGCGTCAAACAGCGTACCACTCAACCAGTATCATGTGCCAAGAAAAATTGCGTTACTCCTTGGTGAAGAGGTCGAAGGAATCACTTCGGATCTGCTGGCGCTTTGTGAAGATATTGTTGAAATTCCTATGTTCGGCAAAAAAGAATCGTTCAATGTAAGCGTCGCGGCCGGAATGGCGCTGTATGCACTTACCCAATAAAGGCTACTTCAGTGCAACCGCATCCTCACCAAGGAGTCGTACGAGTTCACCAAGAAGTTCGTCATTTGTATCAACACGAAATGGCAATTTAATAGCTGATTCTTTTTGAGCACCAAGTACAAGTACGACGTCACTCTGTCCAGGGTGGAGTGAACAGGTATGCTTCAACTGAATGAGCGCAGGCTGATCTTCAGGGTTCTTGATATGAACAAAGAGCTTTTTTAATACTTCTGGAGCACGTATAGGTCTACTGCTGATAGAGGGCGCTGGAGCAGCTTGGGCCGCCTTACTTCCACCGTACGTACCTTTCGTTCGAGTTGTCCGAATCATCCCACTGCTTGCCTTAGGTTTGGCCATTTTCTGTCCATTTGATTCGTAGGAACGCAACTCGTGGTCTTCGACAACTTGCACTTCGTCGGCAATAAGCTTAACGTCGCTCGTAAGGTTCCCGTCGCGATCGCGAGCAGATACCTTACCACTTACTTTTACCACCGCGTCCTGCGTTAATTTTGCTCCCACTTGCTCGAAGAGTTTAGGGAATACAATCACTTCGGCTTCACTCGTTTTATCTTCGATCTTAGCGAAAGCCATTTTTGTACCACTTTTGGTAACAATAGAGCGTACAGACGAAACAAGACCACCAATGGTTAACGAACGTCCGTCAATATCTTGGGTCATCTCTATCAATGGAACCGTTTGCTCACTGAAGAAAGCATCGTAGTTATCGAGTGGGTGGGCACTAATATACAGCCCAAGCAATTCACGCTCCCAGGTGAGCCGTTCTTTGTCAGTATGTTTTACGGGTGCCGTTTGCAACGCAACCGTTGGTTGAATGGACGCAACTTCAGCCATCCCTCCGAACAAGTCAATCTGTCCACTAAGTGCTTCTTTTTGAATCTTGGAGGCAAAACCTTGAATGGTTTCAAGATTAAAAAGTAGGTCTGATCGGTCTCCCATTGAATCAAAGGCGCCGGTTTTAATAAGTGAATCCCAGGCTTTTTTATTTACTTTTCGGGTTGACACCCTTTTGGCAAAATCTTCTACGCTTGTAAATTTTCCATCTTCACGAGCACGAAGGATCTCCTCAACCACACCAACACCAACACCCTTTACCGCAGCCATACCGAAACGAATCTGCTTCTTACCCGGTACCACAGCAAACTCGACATAACTTTCGTTCACGTCTGGTGAAAGTACTTTGATACCCATGTGCTGGCACTCTGAGATTTCAATCGCAAGGCGTTCTGTATCATCGGCATCACTGGTCATAAGTGCTGCCATAAAGGCGTCTGGGAAGTGTGCCTTGAGGTACGCAGTCCAGTATGCAATAAGCCCGTAACATGCGGCGTGCGACTTGTTAAAACAGTAGTTCGCAAACTCTTCAAGCTGGTCCCAGAAGGTTTCCGCATCTTTTTGTTTTGCGCCACTGACTTTCATTGCACCTTCGACAAAGTCGACCTTCACCTTACGCATCAATTCAACATTCTTCTTACCCACTGCCTTACGCAGCGTGTCCGCTTGACCACCCGAGAATCCGCACCATTCTTTTGAAATCTGCATGAACTGTTCCTGATAGACAAGAATACCGTAGGTATTTTTTAATGAATTTTCGAGACCTTTATCAAGGTACGTAATGGGTTCTTCACCGTGCTTACGTTTAATAAAACTATCAATAAACTGCATCGGACCAGGACGGTACAATGCCACCATCGCGATAATGTCATCAAATACCGACGGTTTTAACTCACGAAGGTACCGTTTCATACCAGCAGATTCAAGCTGGAAGACACCGGTTGTATCACCCCTTTGGAAAAGCTCAAAGGTAGGCTTATCATCAAGCGGAATCTCGTTCAGTTCGATATCTGTGTTGTAAACCTTTTTAATAATACGGAGCGCATTGTTAATAATACTAAGGTTGGAAAGCCCCAAGAAGTCCATCTTCAAAAGACCAAGCTCCTCAACCTGGCCCATCGGGAACTGTGTAGCTGGCACACCCTTTTGCGACATTTCAATAGGCACAAACTTAACAATATCGTCTGGCGCAATCACCACACCGGCGGCGTGAACTCCGTGGCTACGAATCGTTCCTTCAAGACGCATTGCGAAATCGATCACCTGTTTCGCCGTCGGGTTTGATTCGTATTCATGTTTAAAATCGGCATCCTCTTTCACACTCACAGACAAAGGAATGTGACGACCCTGGACGGGCTGTGGGACAAGTTTAGCGATACGGTCGCTTTCCCCGTAAGGCACCTGTAATACACGAGCAACGTCACGAACAGCAGCACGTGCCGCCATCGTACCAAACGTCACAATGTTGGCTACTTTTTCCGCACCATACTTTTCAGTACAATACTGAATCACCTCATTACGACGCGTATCCTGAATGTCGATATCGACGTCTGGCATACTAATACGATCTGGGTTCAAGAAACGCTCGAATAGCAGATCATACTTAAGCGGATCAAGCTCAGTAATACGGATCGCATACGACACAATTGAGCCGGCCGCACTTCCACGGCCCGGGCCGAAAATAATTCCTTGGTTCTTGCCCCAGTTAATAAAGTCCTGGACAATCAAGAAGTACCCGTTGTAGCCCATGCGGTCCATAACATCGAGCTCGTAGGTTGTTCGCTCTAATACTTCTTCAGAAAGCAGCTTTTTGGCATCTTCAATAGATAGCTCGGCAGACTCCTGTAGTGTCACTCCACCATAACGAAATGCCAGTCCTTGATACGTCAGCAGGTCAAGATAGGTTTTTTCATTATGACCTTCCGGCGTAGGAAAGGTCGGGATAAGAATCTTACCCAATTCAATCTCCACATGGCAACGATCAGCGATGACTTTTGTATTGGCAACTGCTTGTGGATGCGTCGGTCCCCATCGTTCAATAATTTCGGCCGGGTCAGTAACATGCAATTCGAAGTCTTTTAATGACATGCGCTTTTCATCACTGAGGAACGAGCCCGTACCAACACACAAAAGAATTTCATGCGTATCTTGGTCATCATGAGATAAGTAGTGTCCATCACTTGTGACAACCATCTCAATGTTGAGTTCCTCGGCCAACTTTTCAAGATAGCCATTAATTTTGACCTGGACATCCCAAGCAGTCTTCGACTCTGGATGACCGTGGTCTTGAAGTTCTAAATAGTAGCGATCACCAAAAACCTCTTTATACCAGGTTGCAATGCGCTTAGCTTCTTCATAATTATCCGAGCGGAGGTTTTCGCCGAGTTCCCCACTGGCACAGCCTGAAAGAATAATCAGTCCCTCATTGTACTTTTCCAGAAGCTCATGGTCGATACGCGGCTTATAATACATACCTTCCAAGTTAGCGGTAGTACTCAGCTTCATGAGGTTCTCGTAGCCCTTATTATTCATTGCAAGAATAATAAGGTGATACCGAGCTTTGTCCTTTTGTGGATCACGGTCATGGCGGCTGCGTGCAGCAACGTAGGCTTCCATGCCAAGGATGGGTTTTATTTCTGCGGCATTAGCTGCTTTGTAAAAATCTAGTACACCCGACATCGTCCCGTGGTCAGTAATCGCAACCGCTTCCATCCCCATCTCTTTCACGGTATTAATAAGCGCAGGTATCTTACTCAACCCGTCAAGCAGGCTGTGATGCGTGTGGTTATGCAAGTGAACGTAGTGCGACGTTTTCAAGCTGCCGCTCTTTACTGGTGCGGAATCTGTTTGTACCCCCATAGCTATCTTAAGTATAGCCGATGTATGTACCGGTGTCTGTAGTAAAAAATGAACTTTTAGTTACGTGTACTCGACTGAACGACATCTACAATATACTGTACAAACTCACCAATACCACCAGGGATATCCGTCAGCAGCGAAAGCAACCATACAAGTATTGCAATCACCAGCGTACCACCCAACACAGATCCAACGCCAAAGAAAAGTCCCCGGATAAAGTTCATCCAGTACACTTGCTGACGAGTCTTGTGAAAATCATAAAAAAGGTCTTCAAGAATAGCACGACGAGCACCGGCTTCGTTGTCTCTCTGAATTTTTTTAACGACCTTTTGTACCATCTGATTTATTTTTTAGCAGTTGAGGTTTTTGTCGTTTTCTTTGCTGTCGCTACTGGCTTTTTGGTAAATTCTTTTTTAGCAGTTGCTACCACTTTATCAGCACGTACTTTCAAGTCGTCAGCCTTTTCTACAACTTCATCAATAACTTCCGTTGCCTTGGCTTTGGCCTGCTTCACTTTCTGCTCAGCAACCTTCTTTGTTTGATCAGCTTTTTTCTTAAGATCTTTTTGGGTCTTCGCGCCACTTTTCGGCGCCAATAATACTCCTGATACAAACCCAGCGATCGCTCCAATCACTGCTCCGAGTGCTACTTTTGATTTTGCCATTATTTCTTCCCTTTCTTCGTAAACTTTTTAATGTATTTCCCAACCAGTTGACTCACAAACAGTGGTGAGGTTACTTTTGATATGCCACTTACCGCTGAGTCAATATGACTGACGGTACTCTGCGCGCTTTTAGCAAGTTTGCGTATTTCGGCAGTTAGACGAACCAAGTAAATTGCCAATATGATTCCAATAATAAGAAAAATAGCGAGTACACTCGAGACAATGATGACCAGAATTTCTGCAGCGGTGCTCATAAAAGGCTCCTTAAAATATATTAGTGTGCTTTGGTAGCATTATAGCACAGGTGTCTCGGCGCTTTTACAAGCCAATTTTTGAGCGAATCAGTTGCTGTGCTAATGCTGGGTTTGCTTTGCCCTGTGAGCGTTTCATCACTTGACCCACTAAGTAACCAATCGCTTTTTCTTGCCCAGCTTTAATATCTTCGACCGACTGCGCGCTGGCAGGGTCTGAGAGGACTTCATCAACGATTGCCTCGATTGCACCCTCATCGCTTACTTGGAGCAAATTCTTTGCTTCGGCAATTGCACGGGCAGTCTTGTCGCTTACCAGCAATTCGTTAAATACTTCCTTCGCCGCCGTACTTGATAGCTCATTCATAGCCACCATTTCAGCCAACTCTGCATAGCTTTCTGGGGAAAAGTTGCTTGCAATGACCGCCGTTTCTTCAGAGCCACTATTCACCGCACTAGCGAACCAGTGCGCCACTCTTCGTGCTGCGTCAGCACCGGCTTGTTCTAATACGGCATTCACGACAACCGCATAACTCTGGGTCTCAAGCAACGCTTCGGTTACCGAACGATCAAGTTGCAATGGTATCCACGCGTCCCGATAAAAAGAGGGCAAAGGTGGAACATCAGCTTGAACCTGCTCAATCAGCGCATCGGTAAGCACTACTGGTGGAATGTCCGCATCAGGCATATAGCGGTAGTCTTGGGCATCTTCTTTGCTCCGCTGCGAACTCGTTCGTCCAGCGGCATCATCCCATCCACGCGTTTCCTGCACTACCGCTTCACCTTTTTCCAGTATGTCTACTTGGCGTTCAAACTCGTACAGTGCGGCACGCTCCACACTGCGGAAAGAGTTAAGGTTCTTCACCTCAGCACGGGTACCGAGTTCACTGGCACCTTTTTTCGCAACCGACAGGTTTACGTCAAAACGCATGTTTCCATGGTACAGGTTGCCGAGCGTCACTCCGGCGTAGGTCATGAGTTTATGGAGTTCAGTAGCATACGCTTTCGCCGCTGTTGCCGAGTGTATATCCGGCTCGGAGACAATTTCAATCAGCGGTGTGCCGGCCCGGTTCAGGTCAACTAAGCTGTAGGTGCCGTGATGCGTCAGCTTACCGGCATCCTCTTCAATGTGAGCATGGTGAATCCGTACCCGAACTGTTGACCCATCTTCTAGTGGCGCGTCAACATACCCCGCCAAAATAATCGGCTGGTACATCTGGCTTATCTGGTACCCCTTGGGGAGATCTGGGTAGAAATAGTGCTTTCGGTCGAAACGGCTCACGCGGGCTATACCTGCGTTCAGCGCCTTACCAGCCTTCACTGCCAGATGGATCGCCTGTTCATTTAGTACTGGTAACATACCTGGAAGCCCAAAATCGATCGGGCTTATGGCAGTATTGGGGTCTTTATCACGCGCGTCATTATTCGCACCGCTAAACAACTTGCTTGTCGTGGCGAGCTGCACATGGCACTCAATCCCAATCGTCATTTCATATGTATCAAGAACTTCTTGTGTCGCCATTATATTGCTCCTACATCTTTTAGGCCTTGCTTGAATGCCACCAACGCTTGGCGAGCCCGTTCGTAGTCAATCCGCACGTTATCTTCATGCGCCAGACGGTTTCGAAGTTTATGTGCCGCCCATACACCGTTCCCATTCGACCATTTACCTTGGCATTGCTTCATTCGTTCAGCCATGGTTTTACCAGCAAGGCCTTTTTCACGGAGTGCTTGGTCAAGAAGCTTGTCCGCCTCCATGACACACACAACATAGCTGTTTTCATCATCACGTTTTAATTTGGTTTCGATACTCATCCAGCGACTCCGAAACTTGGTGACATCAAGCGCTTTCGGACTCGTCCGTGCCAGTGAAACAAATACAAACAACAGCCCACCGACAATCAAGATTGCTGAGAAAAAGAAGAGAATGGCGAGTGACTGATCCATAGATTATCCCTCCCCCTCTCGAGCTAATGCTAAGAGTGTAGCGTCACTCCTGCGTGGGCCAATCAGCTGCACACCAACGGGCAGGCCGTTAGGTGTCATGCCTGCTGGTACGCTTATAGCCGGAAGTCCTGCCAGGCTCGCAGGTACTGTCATAATATCGGCCAGGTACATCTTTACTGGGTCATCAACGTTCTCGCCCAGCGTGAATGCTGGGGTTGGCGCCACTGGACCAACTAGTATATCGTACGTCTTGAATAGTTCATTAAATTCATTGATCAGCAACGTGCGTGCTTTTTGTGCCTGTAGGTAGTACGCGTCAAAATAGCCGCTCGAAAGTACATAGCTTCCAATCATAATACGGCGTTTGTTTTCCGGCATAAAGCCTTGATCGCGTGAGAGGCCGTAGACTTCGCCAAGCGTATTCGCCTCAGCGCGTGCCCCATAGCGAATGCCGTCGTAACGACCCAAATTGCTACTAATTTCAGCTGGAACCACAATATAGTAGATTGCTAGGGCATACTTCAGCATTGGCAAGCTAACTGTTTCCACCGTGTGCCCCTTAGCCTGCATTTTTTCGATGTAGCTTTGGACGGCGCCCCGTACTTCTGGGTCAACGTCGTCGGTCATGAATGCATCAATAACCCCAATCTTAAGTGGGCTCGCTCGTGACGTCGGTTCAAAGAAGTCTGGCAAGGTGGTCATATCTTTCGGGTCTTTACCGCTTAAGATGTCCATGACCAACTCAGCATCGGCCACGGTTTGGGAAAGCACGCCAATCGTGTCGGTACTACTCGCCATTGCCACTACGCCGTAGCGACTGACCGTTCCATACGTTGGTTTTACTCCAACAACGCCGTTAAAGCTGGCAGGTTGACGAATTGAGCCACCAGTATCAGTCCCGAGTGCAAATGGAACGATATCGAGTGCTACAGCGACCGCTGAACCACCGCTACTTCCACCGGCTACCCGGGTTTGGTCATGGGCGTTTTTGGTTGGTCCATAGGCTGAGTTCTCAGTACTTCCCCCATGTGCAAATGCATCGAGGTTCGCCTTGCCGATACAAACTGCCCCTTCTGCCTCTAACGCCTCAATCGCTGAGGCTTGCAATGGGGCGGAAAAATCTTTCAAAAAATTACTTGCTGCTGTGGTGGTGTCGCCCAGTGTAAGGAAATTATCTTTTGCGATAAACGGCACGCCGGCCAAACGTCCGGTAATATCGCCGCGGTCAACTGCCTCAGCCCGCTCGATCGCACGAGTATCATTCAAAGAAAGCAGTGCATGAAACGAATCATTATCACGAGCTTTTTTTAACGCAGTACGAACATTCTGAACCGCAGACGTATTCAAAAAATCAGCAATCTGGCTCATACCTACAATACTTTCGGGACTTTAATTTGTTCTTTTTCAGCGTCAGGCGCTAAGGCCAAGAGCGCTTCACGGCTTACGCCGTAGTCGTCAACAACATCATCACGCCAGACATTCTCTAAGTCTGTGACTTGATACGTAGGCTCGACTCCATCGGTATTTAATTCAGAGAGTTGTTCAATGTAGCCAAGAATATTCTCGAGGTCAGTGCGAAGGGCTGCGGCCTCATCCTCGGCAAGTTGCAGGCTACTGAGACGAGCGAGCCGTTGCACGTCGGTGATGGTGATCTGTGTCATAGTTCATTATTATACCTTATTTTTGGTATAATTCAGCCCGACAGCTCATTACATTTTTGCGCGAATGTCAGCAATAAGGTCGCGCAGTTCGGCTGCTTTCTCAAACTCAAGATTTGCACTGGCTAAGTCCATTTGAGCGGACAGGTCTTTTACGAGACTAGCGTACTCATCTTTTGGAATCTTCTTCAAGTCAAGTGTCGGCTTGTCGTCATCCTTCTTTGGAATGATCGCTCGGAGGCCTTCGTCAATTTCCTTAGCCACGCTTGTTGGTGTAATCCCGTGCTCTTTGTTATACGCCTCCTGAATTGCGCGTCGTCGGACGGTCTCATCAATCGCTTGCTGCATAGAGCGAGTAATCGAATCGCCATACATTAATACTTTGCCTTCAAGATGACGAGCCGCACGACCAATAATTTGAATCAACGCGCTGGCACTACGCAGGAACCCTTCTTTGTCGGCGTCAAGAATTGCCACCAAACTTACCTCCGGGAGGTCGAGTCCTTCACGCAGCAAATTAATACCTACCAGTACATCATACACACCCGAGCGAAGATCACGCAGAATATCGCTCCGTTCGAGCGTATCAACTTCACTGTGGATATAGGCGGTTTTAATATCGAGCTCCTGTAAATACGTCGACAGATCTTCGGCCATACGCTTGGTGAGCGTTGTAACAAGCACTCGCTGACTTTTAGACACACGGTCGCGAATCTCAGCAATTAGGTCGTCGACCTGACCTTCAGTTGGTCGCAGGATGATCTCAGGATCGATCAAGCCGGTTGGACGAATAATCTGCTGCGTAGGTTCTGGGCTGTGTGATAATTCATATTCGGCTGGTGTGGCAGATACATACACTGCTTGATTAAGGTGTCGGTTGAACTCATCAAACGTCAACGGGCGGTTATCAAGCGCACTTGGGAGGCGAAAGCCATGTTCTACCAATACCTCTTTACGCGCACGGTCACCGTTATACATACCCCGAACTTGGGGTAAGGTCATGTGGCTTTCGTCAACAAAGAGTAGAAAATCGTCAGGGAAATAGTCGAGCAACGTCGCAGGCTGCTCACCCGGCTCACGATTCGTTAAGTAACGGCTGTAATTTTCAATCCCTTTTACAAAGCCCGTTTCTTCCAGCATTTCAATGTCATATTTGGTTCGCTGCGCCAGGCGCTGTGCTTCCAACAGCTTATCGTGGGTTTCAAAGAACTCCATGCGCTCCTGAAATTCTTGTTTGATATTCTCGATCGCTCGTTCTACCTTTTGTTTTGGTGTTACGTAGTGACTGCTAGGGAAGATGCTCATTTCATCAGGCTCGCCGAGAATCTCACCGGTCAAAGGGTCGATGCGCGTAATTCGCTCCACTTCATCACCAAAGAAATCAAATCGATATGCAACGTCGCTTCCTGCTGGAAACACATCAACAACGTCGCCTTTCACCCGGAATGTACCTCGATGGAAATCGATATCGTTGCGCTGATACTGAATATCTGTAAGGAGGCGAATAAATTTGTCTTGCTGGCGACGTTCGCCTTTTTTCACCAGAATCGACATATCCGCGTAATCATCTGGTGAACCAATACCATAAATACAGCTCACGCTAGCGACGATGATAGTATCGCGTCGGGTCAAAAGTGCCGTGGTCGCGGCGTGGCGCAAGCGGTCAATCTCGTCGTTAATTTTGCTATCTTTTTCGATATAGGTATCACTACTGGCAATATAGGCCTCTGGCTGGTAGTAATCAAAGTAACTCACAAAGTAATGCACTTCATTATCAGGGAAGAACGACTTAAACTCGCTATATAGCTGCGCGGCTAAGGTTTTGTTATGCGCCAAAACGAGTGTCGGTTTTTGCCGTCGAGCAATAATATTGGCCATAGTGAAGGTCTTACCCGACCCCGTCACACCTAAGAGAGTCTGTTCTTTTACACCAGACTCCAAACGCTCAGTAAGTTCCGTTATTGCCGCAGGTTGATCACCGGTAGGCTGATAGGCGGAAGCTAGTTTAAATTCCTGCTT
>JBIIRX010000037.1:0-9237 GCA_044341315.1 Saccharimonadales bacterium (SeqCode) | reverse complement strand
CCTGTTGCTTCAAGACGGGCTATCTCGGTTGCATCAATACTGCCGTCTGGCTGAACGGTGACACCCTCAATCGTTTTTTCACCATTTGGATTCAAAATATCATAGGTACCCGTATCATTTTGGGACCATTCATAATCACTATTTACAGATACAGAACTATGGGGCACGGTTTCATGAGCAGCAAGAGAACTCGCAGCCTCGGTATGAATCGTTGTAGTATCACCCTTAAGCGCTCCCTCCAAAATTGTTTGATGAATCTGCCCGTCGGTATGCACCTGAGCTTGTGCACCCGTAGCCAGATCCAAAAGTCCAAACCGTGACGGGTCGACTGCAGCCACAGCTTCTTGTGCGACTAAGCCTCCCGCCACACCAACAATCGTTCCGATAGCAGCCGCATTGAGTACTCGTTTGCGTTTTAATTTTTGAAAAGCAGCGTCCTTTTCTGACATATCCTGGGTTAATGTTTCTGTTGCAAATTGGTCAGCATGAGCCTTAACAATATGTCGTACGTCTAAACTAAGAGGCAGCCCGAGCTCAGCCCTCATAGCCGTATCGAGATGTCCTTCAAGTGCCATCCTCGCCTCGTATCGAGCAAGGTCAAGTGCCATACGCTCACGCGCAACTAACTGCTGAGAAGTATACGATATAAGATCAATATTTTTCTCGTCCGAAAGTGATACTCGAGCCTGCGCTCGTGCAAGTGCCTCAAGCGCTGCCTGTACTGCTTCTTTTCCTGTGCTTAATTGAGATTCCTCCGCAAGGGACTTTAGTTCATCAACCAAGCTAACAGCTGTAACAGTTTCGTAGCGTGTTGCCTCCATTTCAATACGACGCTTGTCTTCTTGGCCATCGTAGCTTCCGCCCACAGCTAACTCACGTGCGTGCTGAGCCCGTTCATCCTTAACGCGTTTGTTCTCACGAACACCCGCCCATACTCCGGCTACCGCACCTGGTGCAATTGTAGCCGCAGCACTTCCGATAACGCTATGTGTACCCGCACGGGTAATCGCAAGCGTCGCTGCAACGACAGTTGCCAGCGTACCTGGGTTAACCAGTGAACCGACTCGAGTTTTCGAAAGCCAATCAACACCCTTATCTACCGCAGAATATCGCGCTTCCGTTCTAGCACCGTTTCGAGCCTCACCTACTACCACTTCTACCGCGTTTATTGCATTATCTAAGCTGCCGTAATGCTCTATATTGCCAGTAACCGCCTCTGCTACAGCTATGAGGTTATCAACCTTTGCAATACCCTTACCAAGAAGCTCGTCTCCATACTGATCTCGGTATTCCTTGAGTACTTCATCCTTCCGTCGTGCGAGTCCATCACGGTCAAGTGACCCAGAAGCATACTCTCGAATAAGCTCCTTAACATGCTCGGTCAATGGATCATCATTGCGTTGTACTTGGCGCCTTTCGCCTGCATCTGAGTGATAAAACTCTTCGTTTTGTTGCTGGAAACGACTAATCGTGACGTCTGTAATTTCAGCCCGATCCTCTGGGCTAACCGTACCCAGATACATGTCGTTTGTTTGTTGTATTGTCGACTCAGCTTCACGGATGTACTTTTGACGGTAAAATTCCTTTGCTATATTACCTTTCCAAATACCCGTCATGAAACGTTTTAGAGTCCCGCCCTCGGTAAGTTCTCGGTCTAAGCGTGCATCAGCGTAGTCTCGGGCTGCATCACGCGCGTCCTCCGACTGGTCAACGAATACGACCTTAATAGATTCCCCTCTGTTCTCGGGTTGATCAGTCGATAGACTTGTTGGCAATTCGCTCATGAGCGTTCCTATGGAGCACTATTTACGTTTAAGTAGGAGTCGCGGAATGTTACGAGCACCTGTTGAGTCACTTGCTCTACATTTACACCGCTCGAAAGTATATACGACTGAACCTCTTCTTGAGTGAGGCCCTCTTTATCAAGTAACTCAGAGAAGCCACTTACTTTATCTTCAGGGAGCGCTTCTATAAGTGAACGATTAATAAGATCGAGGATACGATCTCGCATTTCATCGCGAATGGCGGCCTTACCATCCTCTGTAATACCAGAAAGATTTTTCGCCTCTATAATCTCATCTATGAACGTATCGAGCGTATCCATTAACATATGCCTTTTTATTTTTGTAACTACTTTTGAGACAATGATAGCAGATCTATACGTAGCGCACAATAAGCCTAAAGTATTATGTTGTTAATTCAATTTTTCAATTGCACCATCTGTTAATGCTTGTAAATTAGGTACATTCATTTTTACCCAGGCAATATTTGCAAAAAGCTTCTCTGGGCTATTATGCTCTGGATCATCGCTATAGGTTTGTTTAAATTGCTGGTATAACCATACAGTGTTATATTCCGGTACGTTCTGCTCGAGCCACCGATGAATAACAGCCTGGTCATCGTTAATGATCGCTTGATATTCTTCACGCTGTGCGGTTGTTAATCGGTTCTGAATACCTTCTCCGATGAGCGTCCGTACTTGCTCAAGTTGGAGAGCGCTTGCTGCCAATGGCAAGTCGGCAGTTTTAAGACGCTGGGCTATAGATTCAGGTGACAGTATCTCTGCCGCACTACCCAAAAGCAGACTTATGCGTGCCGCATCGTGCCCACCTTCACGATTCATCAGCCAATCTCCAGGGTTCATGGCTTTTTGCGCAAAGTACGTCATGCCACTAAACTCGCGAAGGTCAGCGGTCGCAGCACTGAACCACTCCTTTGTTCTCTCGGGAAATGGAAGATTCAACTCAACGCTCGAAAGACCCATCTTACGAAGATGCTCCTCGTCCGCACCATCGCGCCGAGATATCTCTACTTCATCGTTGAGCAATTGCTGTATATGCGATGCTGACGCATCATCATTAGCATACGCTGGCTTAGTGCGCAGATCCAAAAGAAAGGTTATAGCATCGAGCCGACGCTTGAGGTGAGCTGGAGTTTCTGGAGCTTGCTCAAGTGCTATTTCGGTGGGCGTATGAGAAAAAGCGGCATACGGCCGAGCATCCAAATCGTGATGGAGTTCTCCCGCATGCTGCGGTTGATGCGCCTCGCGATGACGAGGCTTATCATCGCTTGCTATATGGCGCTCAAGGTGGCGCTCTTCAGGCATGCTACGTTTCGCCTTTCGCGCGTGTCGCCAGCTCGCCCAATTTCCAATCGGGCGTTCAGGCGGAGTAATAAGCTCATGTATATCGTGAGCATGTACCGGGGTATGGTGCTCGCGGCCAGGGCGGTCCGGCACAACAATTTCTTGGTGACGCTCTGGAACGTGGAGCTCGTCGCGATCAAGCTGCGATGATACTGCCGCGCTCGTATGGTGTTCATGATGCTGCGACAAAGGCGTCACTTTCGTAGGATCAGGAAGGAGACTTTCTTCATCAAGCAGGTCATCATCAAGGTTGATCGTCGATAAATCTATCTTTAAGGCTTTTGGCTGTTCGACTGGCTCTGTTTCAAATGAAGGTTCTGGTTTGATGATAGCAGTTAAAGGATCCGTTGGATCGGGAACGAGTCGGTTCTCGACTATCTGCACATCAGGTGACGCCGGTGTAATCTCAAGTACATCACCAGACACTGTGTTTTCAAGCTCTTTGGAAGTGCTTGTATCGACATCTGTACTCGACTCTGTAAATAGCGCCACAATGTTCCTTACTGTTTATTTTTGCGTATACTTTTATCTCATGATAGCAAAACGCTTGTGGTATCACAAGCGTTTTTCCATTGGTTCAAGGTGCTATTATCCGAGTTTTCGCTCAACAACCTCTCGAGTAAAGAACTCGAGTGTATCACCAATTTCAAGTTGTATCTTCTTGGTGGTTTTCAAGCTCATACCACACAGGTCGCCTTCAAAGGCTTCCTTTACCTCAATCTTTTCACGCTGGAGGTTGGTAATTTCAGCTTCACCGAGCACCTCATCACCGCGTTTGGCGCGAACCAAAAGGCCTGGGGTAATTTTGCCACTCTTAACTTCACCACCGGTGATAATCTGATCTTTCATAGTGCGGAACACACCTTTCACTTCGAGCGTACCAATAGTGTTCTCGACGACTTCTGGGGCGAGGAGCTTCTCCATTGAATCTTTTGCATCATCAAGGAGTTCGTAAATAACACGGTATAGGCGCACTTCAGCGCGTTCACGGGTGGCAAGCTGCTTTACCGCTGGAGGGAGGTCGACATTGAACCCGTAAATAACCGTTTTGCCGTCGGCCGCCTGGCGAATATCGTTTTCAGTAATGTTACCGACACCGCTCGTTACTATATGCAGCGTCACTTCCCCACCTGTTTCTATAAGCTTCAAGCTGTCAATGACTGAAGTAAGCGAACCTTGCACATCGGCTTTTACAATCACATTGAAGTCGGCGGCTTCGTGCTGTTGGGTCATAAGCTTCAATAGGTCTGCACCGGTGACGTTGGCACTCGCAGCATTCTTCTCGCGCTCTAAACGAACAACGGTTGCGCGGGCGCGGGCTTCCTTCTCGTTCTTGACAACCTCAAATATGTCACCAAATTGTGGCAGTTCTTTAAAACCAGACACTGTGACTGGGGTCGATGGACCAGCATCTTTAATTGCCTTGCCGGCAAAATCACTGAGTGTTCGAACTTTTCCGTAGGCAGTTCCAGCAACCAAGAACGCACCCGGCTTCAAGGCACCTTGTTCAACCAACAGCCCAACCACGGCGCCGCGGCCAGTTTCCATGTGTGCTTCAATTACAAGACCTTCGGCAGCCACATCGGCCTCAGCTTTCAATTCCTCGATGTCAGCAACGAGCAGCACCATATCAAGGAGCTTATCGATGCCTTGGCCGGTTTTGGCACTGACTTCAACCATGACCGTGTCACCACCCCATTCTTCTGGATTCAAATTGTGTTCAGTAGCAAGTTGGGTTTTCACCAATTGTGGGTTAGCTGCTTCTTTGTCAATCTTGTTGATCGCAACCACAATTTTCGCATTGGCAGTACGAGCGAATCGAATTGCTTCGATGGTTTGCGGTTTCACACCGTCGTCGGCAGCAACCACGATAATGACAACGTCTGTAAGCGTAGCACCGTGCTGGCGAAGTGCTGCAAACGCTTCGTGTCCAGGGGTATCGAGCAATGTAATGGTGCGATCGTTACGCACCGTTTGGTAAGCACTGATGTGCTGGGTAATACCACCGGCTTCGCCATCAACCACCTTTTGACCCAAAATTGAATCAAGCAGGCTGGTTTTTCCGTGGTCAACGTGACCCATGACGGCGACAATTGGTGGACGATCAACCGCTTTATCAGACATTTCGCGGACCTTACGAACCGTACCTGCATCACTGGTATCTTTCTTTTCAAGCTCAACATCAAGCCCAAGTTCTTCAACGATAATTGTGGCGGTTTCAAAATCAATCCGCTGATTGATAGTTGCGGCAATACCGTTTTTAAATAGCTCACCGATAAGCGTGGTGACCGGAAGATTCAACACTTCAGCCAGCTCTCCGACGGTGATTGAACCTCCAATCGATAAGACTTTCTCTGCCATAGTGGGCTCCTTTTTGAGTGAAATTGATAGGGACTATTCGGAAGACGACGTTAAGGCGCCATCTTCCGCTTACTCACTACCAATTATTTAGTAGTTTTCTTTGGTTTACTTCCAGGCAAACCGAGTGAGATCTTGCGGCTGTCCTTTTCGATGTCGAGGACAACGAATGGCTTACGCTCGTTCAAAGTGAACACCTTCTCAGGGTCAGCGCTGTCACCGTCACCAAGTTCGCTGACGTGCACCAGTGCTTCAACCGCTGGGCTAATTTGTACAAAGGCACCAAATGGAGTGATACGCGTAACGGTACCCTCAACGTCGTCGCCAGCTTTGAACTGGTCGACTTCGCCGAGCCATGGGTCTTCGCTGAGCTGCTTCATACTTAGGCTGAGGCGGTCTTTGTCGATAGCGATAATTTTCGCGTCGATGGTTTGGCCAACCTTAACGTAGTCAGATGGGTTGTTGACACGTTCCCAGCTAATCTCTGAGATGTGTACAAGGCCTTCGATACCTTCAACGTTTACAAAGATACCGTAGTCAACAACACCCGTTGCAACACCCTTGACGCTGTCGCCAACGGCAAGTTTTTCAAAGCGAGCCGCCAGGCCTTCTTTGACCGCTTCCTTCTCAGAGAAGATCAGCTTGTTTGCCTTGCGGTCAGCATCGAGGATGCGTACCTTGAGGGTTGTGTCCTTGAGTGCATTGAGGCGTTGAAGGATTTCGTCCTTGTCGCTACTGCCAACACGTGGGTAGTGTTCAGCAGAAAGCTGTGAAACAGGCAGGAAGCCGCGAACACCTTCGTATTCAACCAGCAGACCACCACGGTTTGCGTCGTATGGAGAAACTTCAATGATTTCACCACTTTCAAGCTTGGCGATAACTTCGTCCCAGCCCTTGTCTTTCGCAGCCTTGCGAAGTGAAAGAAGTACGTAGCCATTGTCGAGTTCTGCGTCGACAATACTTGCGGTAACATCGTCACCTTCGTTCAGTGCGCGTGAGAACCCAACCTCGCGGCGTGGCACAAGGCCAATACCTTGAGCGCCAAGGTCGACAAGAATTTCGTGCTTACGAACCGTAAGTACTTTTCCGTCGATGGTCTCCCCTTGTGTTACTTGTTTGAGCGTCTCTGCTTCGATTGCGAGCAGATCGTCCATTGTTAATGTGGCGTTTTTTGCCATAAGTCTTTATCAGACTCCCTTCTTAAAATATATTTCTTGAAGAATTCCGCCTCTTCCGTTCCGCGAACGCGCCATGCCCTAAAGGCACACGTAAGAATGGGTTTTCCTCACAGATTACTCTTATTGTACCCTATAGGGGTAAAAAAGTCTACCGAGGCATTAGCAGCTGGCGAGAGCGGAAATACGAGGTGGTTGCAAATGCGAGCATGCCGACCGCAAGCAGCGAAAACACTTCAGTTGGTCCGGTTGCAGGTAGCTCGGTTGGAGCTGGGTTCGAACTCGGGGCTGACTCATTTGCGGATGATTGTTCCCGCTGCGGTGATTCACCGTTTTCAGATTCGCTCTGACTCGGCGTCAGCGCACCGTCCTGGGTCTCTGATTCAAGATTTTCACGGGCTACTTCAATAGCATCTTCGCGGCGCGCCTGCTCGCCACGTTGCTTAACAATATACAAACCGCCCAAAACAAGCAGTCCAAGTATGATAATTCCCACCGTGAGCCACACCCCTGATCGCGTTATTCGTACCGCCATGGTTTTTCTCCCGTTACTCCCTTTAGTCTACCACGTCCAAACCGTCGTGAGAAGCTAGCGGTGTGTGGGCTCACATGCTACACTACGTACATGATCGTTGCGGTGGATACTGGGGGAACAAAAACACTTATTGCGGGGTATTCCGACAGCGGTGAAATTATCACTGAATTTCAGTTCCCTACTCCTCCGAAACAGTCGGTGTATGTCGACACCTTGCGTATGCACCTCACCGCCCTGTTTGATCCGAAGAATGTCGATGCAGTCGTGGTGGCGCTCCCAGGTATTGTGAAAGATGGTGTCGCTATATGGTGTAATAACTTGAAATGGAAGAACTTCAACGCCGCCGAAGAGCTTAAAGGAATATTGGGTGGCGCTCCTCTTTTTATCGAAAATGATGCTAACCTTGCGGGCCTGTCTGAAGCTCGTCAACTTTCGCCGGTACCTGTTTCGGCGCTCTACGTTACCGTCAGTACTGGGATAGGGAGCGGTGTGATCACAAACGGGAAAATTGACCCTGGCCTGCGCTATAGTGAAGCTGGCCGAGCGCTGGTTGAGTTTGACGGAGTGGTACGTGAGTGGGAAACCTTCGCCTCTGGCAAAGCAATCTACCAAACCTATCGAAAATTTGCGAGGGACATCAAAAGTGAGAAAATTTGGAATCAGGTGGCTCGCCGCATCAGCCGTGGGTTCCTCGCGATGATTCCGATTATTCAACCTGACGTCATTATTATTGGCGGCAGCATTGGCACCTACTTTACAAGTTACAGCAAACAACTTAAAGCCATTCTTACCGAACATCTTCCTGATCATATTCCTCTGCCAACATTAGTTGCCGCCCAACACCCCGAACAGGCCGTTATTTATGGATGCTACTACTATGCGCTCGATGTCCTCGCTGATTCACAAGCTTAAAACCGACTATCCAACTATCACTTTTTTTGAGACAACAACCTTTGCTTGGTTGCCCAGCACGCACACTATTGCCTATGACCGGAGCGCGCCGCATGCGTTGCAATTGCTTCTTCATGAGCTGTCACACGCACTTCTTAGTCATCAGCAGTACAAAAGAGACATCGAACTTATTGCAATCGAAACGGCCGCATGGGAAGAAGCAACACGCCTCGCAGCCACCTATAGCATTACTGTATCAGAGGACGTCATACAGGATCATCTTGATACCTATCGTGACTGGATGCATGCCCGAAGTACCTGCCCACACTGCAGCGCAACCGGTTACCAAACGAGTACTTCAGCCTATCGCTGTCTGGCGTGCACTGGTGAATGGACGGTAAATGAAGCGAGAGTATGTGGGCTGAAGCGAACAAAACAATAACACCCCAATGATGGGGTGTTATTTTTTAATAGTGCATTACGCAGCAGCGTCATCGCTGGTCTTGCGGCGACGTGAAATACGTCCACCCTTTGCACCAGCAATACGTGCGAGCTCTGGGTTTGCAGCAAAGCCACCAGTGTGACCGTTCTTGCCACCCTTTGCACCGATCTTTGCGTAGAAAGATGGGTCACGTTGTAGGTTTTTCGCAGCAGCTTTCTTGCCGCCTTCTTTAGTTCCTGCCATTTGTGTATCCTCCATCACCTCTTAGGGGGGTGATATCCCCATAATTAAAAAGATTTCCACCTGCCTTGCGGCGTGGAAACCCTCGTTTATACCTCACATACGATATGACCTCGCAATGTGTATGATTTTATAATAGCATAGCTTATGCTTTATGTCAAGTTTTACACAAGCACTTTTTTATTGTTTTATATTTGTTGCGTATGTACGGTTTATATGATTATGCTACTGTTGCATGTATGCCGTTTGTGCGATATTATACATAAGCACCTGTTTGAATCTTATCAAAAACAGACAAGATTCATCTGCTTGGCGCGGCTCGCATACGCACAGCCACCACATCCAAGCAAAAAATAGAAACCCGATCTGCGAGACGGGTTTCTTTTCATATAGACGCAGTGCTTTTTTTCGAAAGGGCTACTAGAGAGCGAGCAGCTTAAGGAGTGCTGGT
>JBIIRX010000001.1:0-32572 GCA_044341315.1 Saccharimonadales bacterium (SeqCode) | reverse complement strand
TGGGGAAGACAGCCCTCGCCGCTTCGGTAGCAATTAATCAAAAAAATACCGATATTACCGTAGTATACGTACTTATTGCCAAGCGACAGCACGACGTTGCCGAACTCGTGAGTAACTTGAAGCAGAACGACGCGCTTAAAAAGGCAATTGTGGTAGTTTCTAATTCGTTCGAGTCTCTGATTCTGACATACTTGGCGCCCTATGTTGGTGCGGCGCACGGTGAGTATTTTTGGCACAAGCTCAACATGGACACGTTGGTAATTTACGATGACCTTACCGCCCACGCTCAGGCGTACCGTGAAATCTCCCTAATCGCTGGCGTCAGCCCTGGTCGTGACTCGTATCCGGGTGACATGTTCTACACCCACTCGAGCTTGCTCGAGCGTGGCGGAAAAACAGAGTCAAATCACGCCAGCCAAACTTTGATTCCAATTGTCTATGCACCGGGCGGCGATATTACAGCCTACCTCCCAACGAACATTATGTCTATTACTGATGGTCAGTGGATTCTTGATGGAAAGATCTTTAAAGATACTATGCGCCCAGCGGTCAGTACGGCGCTATCGGTGACCCGCGTGGGTGGTGTGGGGCAAAATAAGCGCCAAAAGAGCCTGGCCGATAAACTCAACTTAACACTGGCCGGCTATCGAACCGCCGAAGAATACGCTCACTTTGGTACCGAGCTGAGCCCACAGGCCCAAGCCGATTACGACAAGGGTAAGGTGCTGTTTACACTTATGAATCAAGGGATTGGTGAAACGTATAGCTTCGCCGAACAGCAATTCTTGATGAGTATTGTGCTTGGAAGTACACCTGAAGAGGTGATTGATGTCGATAAACTGAAGCAACGCGTCCATGAATACGGCCCGAAATTAAAAGAAGATAAAGATATGAACGGAAATTATGATGAGCTCGAGGCTGCATTAAAAGCTGAAGTAACCACCATTGATGAAGCGAAGAAAGCGGCTATAGAAAAGGCGGCAAAATTGGAAGCTGAGAAGAAGCGCGTCACCGAAGAAGCGGCTGCGGCCGAAGCTGCTGAGCAAGCTCAGGCCGAAGCAAAGGAGGAGAAGAAGTAATATGCGTCGTCCTCTGCAAATTAAAGCTGAAGAAGCATCGGTACGTTCGGTGGTGAGCCTGACGTCGGCGCTTGAAACGCTGAGTAGTATGCAAATTGCCAAAACAAAAAATAAGGTGCTGATTAGTAACCAGTTTTTCGATGAGGTCTGGAATATTTATAAGCAAATTCGAGTTGATGCGTTCTTTAATTTCGGACGAAAAGTCGATGAAAAGCCAATTGATAAAGAGCTGTTGATTCTCATTACCGCCAAAGGTGGACTGAGTGGCGACATTGACAACCGGCTAGTTCGAAAAGTCACCGAATACTACGACGAGACCAAGCACGACGTGTTAGTGATTGGCCACCACGGTGCTTTAAAGCTGAAACAGGCACACATTGACCATACCTACTATTTTGACCTCCCGGAGCACGACTATGTAAACGTCGACCCGTTGATGGACATTACTCGAAAGTATAGTAAAAGCCGTATTTTCTACCAGCACTATATTTCACTGTCGCAGCAAGAAATTAAAGACGTCGATTTAAGCGAGGTGGTATCGAGTAGGGGGCGGGTGGCTGACTTGTCGACCGTGAGTGATACCCTAGTGACTGAAAAGACATATATTTTTGAGCCAAGTTCGTATGCCGTAGCGGCGTATCTTGAAAACTCTATTTTACGATTAACTATTTCGCAGTTTATTTATGATAGCCGTTTAGCCCAAGTGGCCAGCCGCTTTAAAGCAATGACTGCCGCCAAGGAGCGATCAATCGCGAATGCTAACGAACTGCGCCTTGAATTCAACCGTTCAAAGCGAAACCTTGTCGACACGCGTTTGAAAGAGTCATTGGCAGGATTGAAGAAGATTCGAGCAGGAGGAGCATCATAATGGCCGATACGACACCACAGACAACCTACGCCAAGGGCGTTGTTCGAACCCTCAAGGGCCTTGTGATTAAGGTGCAGTTTGATAAAGATATGCCCGACCTTAACGAGATGGTGTACGTTGATAATGACCTCAAATCGCCACTGCTCGTAAACAGCCTTGAGGGCGGTGACATGGCGCTCTGCCTGAACATTGGTGGTGACTATAGCATTATGAAGGGCGACACGGTGACCCGTAGTGGGCGCAGCTTGGAGATTCCGGTTGGAGTTGAGATGATTGGTCGTGTCTGGGACACCATGGCCCGACCAATTGATGGTAAACCACAGCTTCCCCAGGAAGTGCTGGACAAAATGGTCAAACGTCCTATTTTCTACCCATCGTTCCAAGAGTCGAGCCTAGAGAATAAGAAAGATGAAGTGCTAGAAACCGGGCTCAAAGTGCTCGACTTCTTTACGCCGTTCGTAAAGGGACGCAAGATTGGCATCGTCGGAGGAGCTGGTGTTGGTAAGACCGTCCTGACGATGGAAATTATCAACAACGTTGCCGAAGGCTCGGGCGCGATTAGTATGTTTGCCGGTATTGGTGAGCGTATTCGTGAGGGTCACGAGCTGTACAAAACGCTGGGTGATAATGACCTGCTGAAAACCACGGCCATGTTCTTCGGACAAATGAACGAGAACCCAGTGCAGCGCAGCCTGATTGGCTTGGCAGCTATTACTTTGGCGGAATACTTCCGCGACGACCTTAAAAAAGATGTGCTGCTTTTTGCCGACAACATGTACCGCTACATTCAAGCTAAAAACGAAGTCTCAACCATTATCGACCAAACCCCAGCTGAGGGTGGCTATCAGCCAACGGTGTTTAGTGACGTCAAAACCTTCCAAGACCGCCTGGCAACCAACGCCAATGGCTCTATTACTGCTCTGCAAACCATTTACGTGCCCGCCGACGACCTTAGTGATCCGGCTGTCCAGATGATTCAGCATGAGCTCGACAGTACAATTGTGCTCGACCGTGCGGTGGCGGCACAGGGTATTCGCCCGGCGGTAAATATTTTGGCTTCAAAGTCGAGCCTGCTCACCCCAGAAATTGTCGGTGAACGCCACTACGAACTGGCGACACGCGCCACGGCTATTTTGCAGAAGTACGAATCGCTGAAGGGTATCATCGCTATTATTGGTGAGTCTGAGCTTTCAGCAGAAGACCGCGATGACTACAACAAGGCCAAAGGACTGATTGAATTCTTTAAACAGCGCTTTAACGTGATGGAGAAGGTGACCGGTGTTCCCGGTGAGCACATGACGCGTGAGCAAACGCTTGATGGCGTTGAGGAAATTATTGGTAAGTTAGAAGTAAAGGGTGAAGCGCCTGTAGCGGATGCACCAAAGCCTGAACAGGCTGCTGCCGAAGCAGAGAAATAGTCATGGCTGATACCCCTGCAGAAGCTCCCCACACGCTGAACGGCAAACCAACCATGGCGGTAAAAATCTATGCACCGTTTAAGGTGTATTTTGAGGGAGACGCTTATAGTGTCAGTGCGGTGAACGAAACCGGACCGTTTGACGTACTCCCTCGCCACCACAACTTCCTATGCATGCTCGTGCCCTGTGTGATTCGGGTCGCAGGTATCGATGGCCCTAAAGATATTAAAATCTCCCGTGCACTGATGCACGTCAAAGCCGATTATGTGGCAGTGTTTGTTGATGTATAGCTATTAGTTTGCAACGAAGTAGTCGAAGCCGAAGGCCTGGTTGCCAGGTGCTGCATTAATACCGCAAATACTAAAGCCATTGCGGTCACGTTCAACATAGGCGTTGACTCGGCCAGCGGCACTGCCAATTGGCCCGATGGTTACTTTTGGAGGGTTGGTGAACGCTTGGTTGAAGGTAACGCGCCCAAAGCAGCCAGCGCCGGGGTTGCCACCGGTATTGATACTGATAGACCCGGACGTATCGGAACCATTAATCGAAGCAGAACCACCGCTTCCAAGGATGCTGCTATTCACCGCAAAAGCAGGTGAGGCGCCGGTGAAGGCAATATGGTTTGGCACTTGTAACTGAGCATTACCACTTAATATGAGTCGCGTGACGGTCATCTGCGAAGCAGTTAACGGCCCACTAAATGTAGAAGTTCCCGACACGCTTAAATCGCGTACCGTCGTGCTTCCCTGTACCGCTAAGTTCTGTGCAACCTGGAGGGTATTGATTTGAGCGGTTCCGAGGTTGCTGGTACCAGAAATAGTCAAGCTTGGGGCTTGAATACTGCCGCCGGTTTGCAGGTTACCCGCAACGTTGAGATTCCCACGCATCAAGGTTTGCCCAGCAATGACTGCGTTCCCTTGAATCGTCAGAGTTTGCGAGGTGTTCCCGACTGAAGCGTCAGTGTTGGCGAGTTGTCGAAGGGCTTCTTCGGTCAGTGATTGGTCGGCGATATCTGGTTTTTCGGCAGGTTTTTGGCTATTAAGAAAACTGACAACAGCAATGGCACCACCGACCACTAGTATCAAGATGAATATCAAAAAGTAGACGTTTACTTTTCGAAAGAAGCGTTTGAGCGGCGAGACTTTTTTCTCAACCGGTTGATCGAGCGATGAAGGATTCTCGGCCGCTTGTTGGGCCGCATCTTGCTCAAGTTCTTCTGGCGTCTTACTCAGCGCATCCGCAGGAACGTCTTGACCACTGCCTGCGGCAGGTGTTTCAGACTCAGGTGATGATGGTGCTTCTTTTTGCGGATCCATGAATAAAGAGGTGGTGCTTATGGTTTCTTACGCCTCATAGTACCATATCGCCCTACCGTGACGCCAGTTGAGTTTTCCTTGTGCATAAGGGATAATAAACACAAAGCATATGCGACATCGACGACTGTGGAGTTTTGGGGGAGTATCGCTGCTGGCGGGGATACTGGTGGTGAGCCTACTGGGTAGTATTCCGAATGCCTTGGCAGTGGATTCAAGCTCCAATAATTATCAAATGACTGAGTGGCAGTTCGGCTCGGGTGCGACGATTGACGGCTGTTCAGGGAGTTATTGTTCGCAGGCAACAATTGGCGATCAAGGTGCTGCCAGTAGCGGCACAAGCGCACAGTTTGGAACTGTAAAGACAGACGAGCCGTTACTTGAGGTAATCATTGAACCTGGTGAGTCAAACCTCGGAACGCTGAGCACCGAGCGCACAGCAACAAAAACGACCACAGTGCGGATTCGTAATAATTATGAGGGAGGCTATAGTTTGCAGATGGTGGGTGACCCGCCAAAGTTCAAAAACCATATGCTCGCAACGCCAGCGTCCCCAACCGCGTCAGTTATGGGGCAAGAGCAATTTGCGATTAACCTGACCGCCAATACTGTCCCGGCAGTTGGTACACTGCCTGTTCAGGTTGCTAGCCAAGAGGGGCAGCAGGCCATCTATGGGCAGCCAGCTGAGCATTACCGCACGCCGAATTCATTCATGTATCAAAGCGGCGACATTATTGCCCAGAGTGTGACCGAAAAGGGTCGGACCGATTACACGATCAGTATGATCGTCAATATTTCAAACTCGACACCAGCCGGAAAGTATACGGGTGATTTTGCTTTGTATATTGTACCGGCGCTGTGATCCAGCGTTTTATCAGAAAACTGTTGTGGATAACTCACTATTCCTATTGCAAACCTCTTCCCGCTAATGGTAAAATTACCGCGTAACCCTTGTATTAAAGGTTAAAGAAAAATAAACATAAGGAGAAATATGAGTATACAAACACTCAAGTCGACCTTCCGTCGAAGTGGGCTGTTCGTAGCGGCGTTTGCCTTAATTGCAGCAACGTTCTTACCAGCAGCATCCACCTACGCGGACGCGTTGAACCCTCTTACGGAGCGTAGTTTGACGCTCTCTAGTGGATCGCCTGGATGGAACTTCACAGACGCATCCGGAAACGGCACCTATGCACCGCCAAACAGCGGAGCAAACGGTCAAAAAACAGGAAACACCTTCAGCTTCCGCGTTAGCTCTAATGAAGCAGTTAAGGGATTCTCATTCCAGTACTGTACTGAACCTGCAGGAAACTGTAAGGGTCCAGGAGACAACGGATTAGCTTCAGGATCAACCGCAGGAGGCGATGCAGTGCGAAAGTCCAACTCGGCAGCCATTGCCGACAAGACGAGCGACCTCGATGTTGTTGGAACCGGATCTGAGATTGATGGGTCGTTCTATGGCTCTCACTTCAACAGCTCTACCGGTCAGCCGAGCGCGGGTCCAGCTGACTATGACCCAGACACAGCTCACCCAAACATGCCAGCTCGCGACGGTAGCGACGGTACATTTATTGTATTGTACAAAGATGCTATTGGTGACGCTTGGAGCCAATCAACTGGTTGGACTATGGCTACAGCGGTCAACCAAACAAAAAACCTTGACGGAACAACAGCCATTGAAGGCGACGGTACATCAACCGGAAAGAAGAACTACATAACACTTTCAAATGCAACAGGAACTCCGACACTTCCTGCTGGCGCCTATGTAAAAATCATCTTCTTTGCAACAGATAATACCTACATTACAAACCCAGGATCAAAAGAATTCTTCGTGAAGATAAACACGTATCGTGATGATACTAATTTGACCGAAGCGAATCGAATTGACGGCGGTGTGACTGTTGCAAACGTTATGAACCGTTCAATTGAGATTCAGACAAAGGTACTGGAAACCATGCAGTTTAGCGTAGGAACTGTTGATCCTAATACGCTTGATTCTGGAACTTCACAGCTTACTGATGCAACTGGGCTCCTCGCCCACACACCTTGTGACCCAATTTCTACGCGCATGACCTCCAGTGGAGCTGAGAATGTACTCCAGCTTGGAAACAAAGATGGTGAGTTCTCACTGCGTACCGACACAACCTACAGCACACACTCGTACTGGCGCTTAAGTTCAAACTCATCAGGTGGTGCAACTGTCTACTACTCTGGTGTGACGCTTAGTAACACTGTTGGTGACCAAATTGAAGCAATTGGCAAAACGGCTAAACCACCAACTCGAGGTGGAGAGCAGTTCGGGCTTGCGCTTGACAATGGCCTTAATGGCACTCAATACGAAGTAAGCTACGCTAAGGAACGAGCAACTGATCATCTTTACCAGAACGGTGCTGATAATGACGTAGCTGGTGTGCATGCAAGCACAACGACTGCGGTTGGTAGCAACCTCAGCTGGCACACACCTCGACTCTATCCGCTTACTCCTGATGCACAATATGCTAAGGGAACTGGTGTAGTCAATGTAGTAGCTGGTGACCCATTTGGTTATGTAGCCGCTGGGTTGACGAACGACCCTAACTCTTATGCGGAATTTGCGTTCGACTCAGATTCAAACACGATTCCAACGCCTATCGCGTCTGGTAACCGCGTACTCGACTGTGTAACCGGTAAGATGCGCTACATTGCGAACATTGCAGCGACCACACCTGCTGGTATCTACACAACTAAGATTAACTACATTGCAGCTCCAAAGTACTAAGCCTACTTCACAGCGTTTAATGGAACAATCAGCATACCCGGCTCTTATACGAGCCGGGTATTGTTTTACGGGGCAGTAGGAGAGCGATACGTAATTTAGTACAATAAGCAATATGAAGCATAGGCTGTATCGCCTGCACGGGTTTTTATTTACCTGGCGCACGATTGTTACTGAGGAGGCGTTGGCACTTTTTTTTGCGCTGTTGTTCATTATGCCGCTCGCAGCGGTACCAATGCGTTTTTCTGAGCGAAGCCTGTTTATGCAGAGTACCGAGCCGAATGCAACCACTTCGTATACTATCTCCTTCGAGTACATGACCCCGCAGCCGGTCGGGTCGGTAGATATGCTGTTTTGCGTTGATCCGATTCCGTACATGCCCTGTCAGGTGCCACCAGGGCTTGATGTGTCTGGGGCAACTCTGACTGGCCAATCCGGTGAAACGGGTTTTTCGATACAAACAAAAACAACTAACCATATTGTGCTGAGTCGTATGCCAAAGGTTATTGCCGGTGGGGGGGTAAAGTCATCATATACATTCTCTAATATCAAAAACCCATCGGTTTCAACGCAATCATTCTCGGTTCGTTTAAAAAGCTTAGCTTCAACAAATGGCACTGGCCCACAGATTGATTTTGGTTCTATTAAAGGCCAGGTAGCAACTTCGATTCAGCTTGAAACCCAGGTGCCGCCAATGCTCATTTTCTGTGCGGCCGAAGAAGTGGAGGATAATTGCTCAAGCACCAACGGCAACTACTTCTCGGATATGGGAACGCTCGACCCGAACGGTACCTTAACGGCTCAGTCACAAATGGCGGTAGGTACCAACGCCTCGGCAGGCTTTGTGATTATCGCGAACGGCACGGCACCGGCTGCCGCAACCAACGTAATTGATTCTCCGAGCACGCCAACCCAAAGCCTCCCAGGTACCAACCAATTTGGTATAAATTTGGTACGGAACAGTGGCCTTGGTGTTGGCGCCGACCCTGAAGGTGATTGGACGAATGCGATGCCTTCGCTTGGGTACGGCGAGCCAGATAAGTTCAAGTACGCGTCAGGTGATGTTGTCGCCTATTCACCTAACGTCAGCCTGATGCGAAAGTTTACTGTGAGTTACGTCTTAAATGCTAGTCCAACCCTAAGGGCGGGTACCTATACGACCACCATTAATTACATAGCCAGTGGGCGGTTTTAATGGTACAATGTTGCTTATACTTACGACAACAGTAACAAATGAGGAAATAAAGAAATAATGAAACGCTTGAAAGGCATTGTACTATCGGCGCTTGCCGTCTTAGTGCTTGCTTCGTATGTACTTCCGGCTCACACCGCCCAGGCACAATCGTCGGCTGCACTCAGTATTGCTCCGAAAAAAAATTACATTGTTGATCCAGGGAAATCGGTGAATGACACCCTTCTCATTCGAAACATCGACTCACAGAGCCCGCTTGAATTATATCTTCGTGTCATTGACTTTACCTTTACTGACCAAGGTGGAACGCCAAAGCTTTTTCTCGATCCAAATGAGCCACAAAAAACCTGGTCAGCCAAGCCGTTTTTGAATATTCCTGAGCGCGTGACGGTTCCGGCTGGTGGCCAACAATCGGTAAATATCGGCGTGAAGATCCCAGCAAACCAAGGAGCAGGGAGTTACTATAGCGCAATTGTCTATTCAACCAATGCTCCTGACGGCGGTAATGTTGGGCTCGCGGCTTCAGGTGTCACACTCGCATTTATTTCTGTGCCAGGACAGGTAAAAGAAGACCTCCTTTTGAAGAAATTTGGTGCCTATGACATTAATGCCCAAGGCGGCGATGATGGCTATCGCTACATTATGGGTGACGAGCCAAAGCAACTGGCCTATACCATTGAAAACAAAGGTAATGTCACCGCCAGCCCAGTAGGAAGTATTATTCTTCGTGATATGTTTGGCCATGAAACAACAATTTCAGATATTAACCCGAACGAGTCATTGGCACTCATTGGACAAACGCGTACTTTCACTGCATGTATAAAGATTGAAGAAGTCAAAGTCAGCCTTCAGGGTTCTAATGCGCCAGCCAACCAATGCGCCTCACCTGGCTTGTGGCCAGGCCTCTACACCGCCAGCCTTGATCTGTTCTATGGGCAGAACGGCAACAATACTAATGAAATCGTAAAAACAACCCACTTCTGGTACCTACCGCTCTGGTTTGTGGTCATTGTTGTGCTGCTTCTTCTTGCTATCGCCTTCGGTATTTGGCGTTTGGTTCGTAAGATTAAAGCCCGTAATAACGGTAAGATAACACTTTCTTCAACCCGACGTCGTCGCAAGTAAGCATAACCCTCTTCTCGAACATGAGACGGCAGGCTACAATAGCAGTAGTATGATACACACGATGGTGCGGAATATGCAGTGGGCATTGGCGGGAGCAATTGCAGTCTGTTTGCTAAGTGTACTTGTTTTTGCCCGCTCGAGCTTCGCGATTAATGCGCTGCCAACACCCGACCCAATTCCCGGTTCGTATGGCTTAGCTGCTACGAAGACCCAGCCGCCGCCAACGCAGGCACCAACCATTACGACACCGGGCAATGGTGCCTCGTTCTCAAACTCGCCTATCACGGTGAGTGGAATATGCCCTAATGACTTGCTTGTACAGGTCTATAACAACGGCGTGATGGTCGGTTCGGTGATGTGTACCAGCGGCAGTTTTAGCGTACAGGTAAGCTTGTTTGCGGGCGTGAACGAACTAACGGCGGTTGGCTTTGACTCGCTTGAGCAGGCAGGGCCAACCTCAAATACCGTGAGTGTTACCTATACTGATACGAGTTTCACGGCCTTTGGCCAGCTCATCACGCTTACGAGCCAGTTTGGACGCCGTTCTGCACCAGTGAATAATGAATTAACCTGGCCGTTGCAGCTGACCGGTGGGAATGGTCCGTATGCTTTCAGTATTGACTGGGGTGATGGGGGAGAAAGCCAGCTCTTGAGTTCACCGGTTGCGGGCGCAATCACCATCGCTCATACCTACAAGAATGCCGGTATTTATCAGGTTAATATTCGGGTGACCGACGTGAACGGTGTCAGCGCTTTCTTACAGGTTATTGCCGTTGCCAGTGGCAAACCAACTGAAGCCGCGGTCGGTGCTAGTAGCGATGTAACGCCAACCACCACCACAAGCGTGCTCTGGGGTCCGGCAGCGGCCAGTGTGGCCCTTCTCATACCGGCCTATTGGCTTGGTAGGCGAAGCCAACTCGTGGCGCTGCATAATAAGATGCTCAAAGAGCGGGATATGTTCCAGGCCAAATAGATACCTGTGGATAACTTGTGGAGAGAAAATCTATTGACAACCATAAGCATCTTCGTGGTACAATGAGCCTGTTTTATAACACAAAACAAATAAAATACTTTAAAAATATGTGAGGAGAAGAGTGGATATGTCTTCTATTAGATCGTACGGCCGGAGGGTCGGATCTTTGTTCGCAGTGGCGGCGCTTGCGCTGGCTACAATCACGCCGGGGTTGGTACCGTCGTTTGCTTCAGCAGCTCAGCTGACGGAGCGTTCAATTGAATTAAGTACGTCTGCGAAAGCGGCAACGGGTGTTTCTTACAGTGTAACGTTCACGCCGGCAGCTAATGCTGACCTATTTGTATTGGATTTTTGTTCAAACTCACCATTGATTAACACCGATTGTACAGCGCCAGGCGGATTTTCAGTTGCAAGCGCTGCTTCAGCTGATGCGACAGTAACAGGCGTCGATGCAAATACGACTAAGCTGACAACGAGCCTAACGGCAAGTACACCAAAAACTGTCGTACTGACAAACGTGACGAACCCGACAGCGAGCGGCCCATTGTATGCTCGTATTTTGAGCTACACAACCGCCAATGCGAGTGCATATAGTGACGCAACAACACTGGGTAGTTACGTTGACAACGGAAGCGCCGCAATCTCAATCACTGACAACATCGATGTTTCAGGTGCTGTACTTGAAAGTATGACTTTCTGTATTGCCGGTCCAACCCTGGACGGCAACGGCGACCCAACACCAACAACGATCGGCGGTAATTGTACAGGAACACTGCCAGCTCCAACACTGCGCCTTGGTAAAAAGACCGGTGATGTGGTAGCCCTTGATAATGAAGTAAGTACAGGAAGCCTCTACGGTCAGATTTCAACCAACGCTGCGAGCGGTGCAATCGTTAACCTTAAGAGCAACGCTGCTGGCTGTGGCGGTCTCCTCCGCGATGGTTCTGGCGCCGGTAGTCCAACGAACTGTGATATTGCTCCAGCATTAAAAACGGGTATTGCAGACGGTGAAGCAAAGTTCGGGGCAAAAATTAACCCAACTGACGCTGCCGCACTGATTGGCCTGAACGACTATAATGCAAGTACGTTTGTACTGAACTACGCCTCAAACCAAACGTCAGGCGTCACCAGTACCTATGGTGACCCATTCTTCTCAACCAACAGCAAGCCAGTAAGCAACCAAAACCTTGAGGTTATCTTTGGTGCGGCAACTGCCCCAAATACCCCTGCAGGTAATTACTCGGCTCAGTTGAGTCTGATTGCTACCGGTAAATTCTAGATTGTCCGCCAATTTCCAACAACTACGATTACTCTTAAGTACCCCTTCTATAGGGGTACTTCTTTTTCATTTCCAAACATAACCATATCTGTTATGATGGATACAATTAGGTAAATGGGAAAATTACTATGTTGGTGAAACGACAGGGGAAAAGGTACGCTGGCCTATTTGCAGCAGTATTGGTGATTGCAGGCTTTTTGGCGGGGCTACAGCCATTAGGTGAGGTGCATGCGCAGTCGGCCACTTCAAGCGCAAATACGCTGCGCGTCACGCCGGTTCGTTCAGACATCCAGATTAAACCAGGTGAACGCCAAACCGTTCGTGTGACGGTAGCGAATGTTACCAATAATAAGATCACTGTCCGTGCAGTCTCAAACGACTTTATTGCCAGCCCACAAGAAGACGGCTCGCCAGCACTCATTCTTGATGCTGATGAATACGCTCCAACGCACAGCTTGAAGCGCTTCATGACAGCTGTACCTGACTTTGATATTCCAGCCAACCAGGGTCGTACCATTGATGTCCTTATTACCGTACCAGCCAATGCCCAAGCCGGTGGGTACTTTGGAGCGATCCGCTTCGCCCCAACCGACCCTACGACCGGTGGACAGGTAAATCTCAGCGCTAGCGTCGCGTCGCTGATTCTTTTAAATGTGCCCGGCCCGACTGAGGAAAAGCTTTCGCTAACTGACTTTGAAATCCGTCAGGGTGATAAAAAAGGTACCGATTTTCGTACCTCGAACGACCTTAAGGCCTACTTCCGTTTCCAGAACATGGGCAACGTCCAGCTTGGCCCATTCGGTAAGGTGTCGGTGACACAGGGCGATACGGTTGTCTACGACGCCGACTTCAACACCCAAAGCCCTAAAGAACTGGTACTGCCTGATAGTGCCCGCCGTTGGGAGATCCCACTGAAGAACATTGGTGAGTTTGGCTATTATACCGTCAGTGCTACCTTCACCTACGGAAGCAAAAACCAAACTATTGAAGTATCGCAATCGTTCTGGGTAATTCCACAGTATATGATTATTATTGCGATTGTCGTGGCTGCACTGCTGGTGCTCGGTATTGCCGCACTTGTGTACTATCTCGTTCGACGTAATAAGCGTGGTGGCGGTGGTCGTCTGCGCCGTGCGAATCGTCAAAGTGCCCATAGCGGTATGCGGCGTATTCGTTAGACATTTCATACTTGACATACATTTCATACTGGTCGTATACTTTCTATAGTATGCATGATAAAAAACTATTCGGTACGGCAACGGTGGGAACGAAAGGGCAGGTAGTCATACCGGCTGAAGCCCGCGAAGCACTCGATATCCAAACAGGAGATCGATTGTATGTAGTGGGTTCGCTTAAGGCAAAGTGGGTCGGTTTTCTTAAAGAAGATCAACTCCGCGAGCTCGTCGCACACTTAACCGACAACATCGAACAGTACAAAGATATTCTGAAAAAGTAAAGGAGGCATTACTATGCATCATCACTTGAGCCTCCGGCGCAAGTTAATCATTATGATCTCGGTCATGGCCAGTTTGTTTCTGGTCGCTCTTGATCAAACTATTATTGCGACCGCACTTGGTAAAATCGTCGAAGAATTTAATGCGTTCAGCTCGCTAAGCTGGATTGTAACGGCGTATCTCATCACCACCACCTTAACGGTGCCGATTGCCGGTAAATTGTCTGACTTATTCGGCCGACGCCGTATCCTACTTGTCGGTGTGGCGGTATTTGCAATCGCCTCTTTGATGAGTGGGCTGAGTGGCTCGGTTACCGAATTGGTCGCGTGGCGCGCGCTTCAAGGTATTGGTGGCGGTATTATAACGGCCAATGCCTTCACTATTGTTGGAGACCTATTCGCCGCCCGTGAACGCGGCAAGTGGCAGGGGCTGATTGGGGCTGTGTTTGGACTCAGCTCGGTAGTAGGGCCGCTCCTCGGTGGGTGGCTCACTGATGGCCACGGCCTCTTTGGTATTACTACTGATTGGCGCTGGACATTCTATATTAACGTCCCGGTAGGTATTATCGCTTTTATCTTGATTGCTATTTACACACCGGCGCTTCGCCATGCTGCCAAAGCGAAAATCGACTATTGGGGTGCTGGGCTGCTTTCGGTTGCCCTTGCAACACTGATCTTTGCGGTTGATAACACGGATGTAATCTTTGCAGATTTCTTGAATGCAACGGGTATGAGCCTTGAGGGACTACGTATCATCCTCTTCTCGATTGTCGGGCTTGCTACCGCCGGCTTCATCTATGCCGAGCATAAAGCTCAAGACCCGATTATTCCGCTTCGCTTCTTTAAGAACCGTAACTTTGTTTCAATTCTTATTATCGCGAGCCTGTTCGGTGCGGCTTTCATGGG
Source organism: Saccharimonadales bacterium (SeqCode) (assembly GCA_044341315.1). GTDB lineage: Bacteria > Patescibacteriota > Saccharimonadia > Saccharimonadales > Saccharimonadaceae > Microsaccharimonas. Next base: position 18,214 of record JBIIRX010000001.1, on the reverse strand, counting down.
GTCAATTTTGTACCTCACCCAGTTTAATCAGCAGGTCTTTGGTGCAACGCCAACTGAGTCTGGCCTGATGCTCCTTCCAATGGTAGCGGGTATTATGATTACGAGTATTGGTGCGGGGCAAATCATCTCGCGCACTGGACGCTACAAGATCTTCATGCAGATTGGGTTTAGTGTTGCGACCCTCGCCATGATAGGTATGTCATTCCTTAACGCCGATAGCTCATATGCGTACGAAGCAGTGGTGATGGTCATTCTCGGCCTCGGTATGGGTGTTGGTATGCCGGTGCTTACCTTGGCGGTGCAAAATGAGTTTGAGCAAAAAGATCTTGGTGTTGCGACGAGCTCAAACCAACTGTTCCGAAGCCTTGGTTCAACAATAGGTACGGCAGTCTTTGGTGCGATGCTCACAGCCGGTATTTTGTCTCAGGCCCCTGATATGCAAAAGACAGCCTATGTGCAATCACTTGCAAGCAATCCACAAGCATCGCAAATCGGTTCACTTGATGATGCAAACACGTTATTGACGATAAATACGCCGGACGTTAAGGGACAAATTACTGACGCGGCAACCAAGCAGATCGATACCCTCCCTGAACCTGCTCGGCAACGCGCCCTGGACGTTTTTATGGCTCAGCAGAAAGAATTCGCCAGCAAGGTGACGGACGCATTTTCTGACAGCCTCCAGCGTATTTTTATTACTGCATCGATCATGATTGGAATTTCAACTATCCTGGTATTTGGCTTGAAAGAGCGCCGGCTCAAATCGGCTTCACCAGACGCAACTCCCGGTGAGATGTAGGCACTAAATAAAAAACTGGCAGTAGGTTCTGCCAGTTTTTTATTTATTTGACTTCTGTCTTTTTCTTGTCGCTTTTGTCGTCGTCCTTCAATCCTTTGCGAAGTTCTTTGGCGGAGGTGCCAAGGCTTCGAGCTAGCTTTGGTAGCTGTGAACCACCGAAGATAACGAGGATGATAACGAGGATGATGATAAGCTCTGGTGCGCCTAATCCGAACATGTCTGTATTGAACTCCCTATAAAGTAATTACCTTTATGGTAACGCGCTTACCTTAAAAATGCAAGGGAGCCAGGTTAGCGGGTTGGCTTTACGCCACCGTAGGCCATGCCACCATAGCCGTGATCGACGCTTGCGGTTTTAGGGCGAGTTTGCGAAGGAGTAACGGCCTTTAAAATCGAGCCAACACCAACTGCTGCAACGGCCCCGAGGCCAACTAGTTTAAGGAAGTCTTTTCGTTCGACTTCAGTATCGAGGATTTTTGCGACATTTTCTTTTATCATGCCTATTTCTACCTTTTAAATAATATTTATTTGTTTGTTTTGTTGTTCTGTACTGTTAATTATAGAGCCATAAGCATAAATGTCAAACATATTGTAAAAGGCCGGTTGCTATTTATGTATGAAACACCTACAATAGTCGGTAGAAATGCTTATGAATGTAACAATACCACACCTCACCCCTTATACATATGTTGGTCAGTCAAGCTACGGACAAAGCAGCTACGGCACGGAAACGTATAGTTGTCAAACTGCTGCCGACTGTGAAGAGACCGTTGTCGGCGCTCCAAACACCGGTTTTATGGGCATGTCTGAAAGTGCTGTCATTGCAACATCTGCAGGCGCCCTGCTTGTAGCGATTGCGGTCGTTGGCGCACTCTATGTAATCGTTGCTCGTATTCGTCGTCACAAAAAAGCGGAGCAATAGCCACATGGGGTTCTTGCAAGATTTCGGACTTGATGAAATCGTACCGGCGCTTGCCGATTTAGCCCACGAAGTAGGGGAAATAAAGAATGATCTTCTTGGCGGTTTACACGATGATATTATTGAACCAATTCAAGGCCAAGTTGATACTGTTAAGGACGCGCTTCAAGAAGGCATCAATGGGGTTGCGAGCTCGCTATCCGAAGGTAACGAATAAAGCTAAAATCCGGCTACTCGCCGCGCAGGTACAATTCCATCCATAGAACGCCCTTGGGGTTGACGTGCTGGAATGCTGATTGGCTGCTGAACTGTACGAGGCGTCACTGTTAGTGGCGTCGCACTTCGCATTGGTCGCGGTTGTGGTGAAGGCGCTGGAGCGTTTGTCATAAGCGAAGCCAAGAGGCCACCTGAGGGAGCACTGTGTGGACGAGAGATGTCTCGGGGTTGCGGTACTGTATGCACAGCTGGTACGTGGCGTTGCATAGCGGGTTGTATGGCAGGTGTTGGTACAGACGGTGTAGGAATGGGCGCCGGCACCTCGGCTGCCGAGCGGGATGTACGCATTGCTTTTTTGCTTGCTTTTGCCTGCTTTTTTTCTACACGGCGAATACGGGCAATTTTTAATAAGATCGCCACGACGCCCAACTGATAGACAATAATAACCGGCCCAGCGACAATTGCCTGGTTGATAGGGTCTGGAGTTGGAGTGATTATTGCAGCCACGATAAAAGCACCAAGAATTATCCAGCGCTCCGATTTTAGCAGCCCGGTTGGTTTGAGTGGCTTAATACTGTCAATAAGAAGCAGCAAAAGAGGAATTTGGAATACCAGGCCGATACCAATCGTGTAGGCAATAACGAAGTTGAGGTATGAATCGGCGGTAAGTGCCGATGATACATATTGATCGGCAAACGTCATAAGGAAGTTCAATGCGTTTGGCACGGCAACAAAATAGCCAAATGCCACACCAGCTCCAAGCAACAAGAATGAACTGATAATAATAGCTGACGATTTTTTACGGGCTTTTTCGGGCAGCGCCGGGCGAAGGAACGCATAGAGCTGCTGCACCAATATAGGTAAAGCAATTGCGAGGCCGGTGTAAATTGAAATAAGGAAGATAAAGCTGAATCCACCAGCGGGGTTAAGGTAAATTAGCTTTTGACCGTGAAGGGGGGCCATAAGCGCGGGAATAAGCTGTTCTTGGTAGGTATACGCAAGTGTTGCACCAGCAATGAAGAAAAGCGCAACGATACTAAGGCGCCACTGCAATTCTTTCAGATGTTTTTTAATCGCGACTTTGCTCATGCCGTCTACGGCGCTCCGACCCTCGTGTTACTTTGTTATAATAGTAGCTTTTTTAGAGGTAGAGCACAAGCAATTTACCGGAATTATTCATTTTTTTGATCAAAGTCGAGCGAGAGAGAATTGATACAGTAACGCATGCCGGTTGTTTCGATCGGTCCATCCTCAAAGACATGCCCTAAATGTCCCCCACAATTGGCGCAGGTAATTTCAGTACGAGTCATGCCGTGAGATGTATCGATATGCTCGTCTACCGCGCCCGGAATTGCCTCATCGAAGCTTGGCCACCCGCAATGACTATCGTATTTACGATCGGAACTAAAAAGCGACACGCCACAACTGGCGCAGGTATATACACCGGTATCCTTGTTGTACAGGAATGCTCCAGTAAACGGCGCTTCCGTTGCCTTATCAAACAGCACCGCTTTTTGGTCTTCGCTGAGATCGGGGTTTTGCATCTTCATACTTCGATTATAGGCGCGTATACTGAATATATGATGAAATTATATGTTGCAGGCGGCTGTTTCTGGGGTATGGAAGCGCTCTTTCGTGGCCAAGAAGGGGTACTTGATACCGAAGTTGGTTACGCTGGCGGAGAGAATGACCATCCTACCTATGAACACCATCCGGGCCACGCCGAGACACTCGAAGTAACCTACGACCCAGAGCGTACCAATCCGGCCACGCTACTCGACTATTTCTTTCAAATCCATGATCCAACAACAATGAACCAACAGGGGAACGATCGCGGTACCAGCTATCGATCAGCAATCTTTTATGAGGATGCTGAGCGGAAACGCCAAGCGGAGGCGGCGCTACAACGCAATCAAGTCTATTGGGAAAAGCCAATCGTTACCTCGCTCGAGCCCCTTACTACCTTTTGGCCGGCAGAAGACTATCACCAAGATTATCTGCGCAAGAATCCAGGCGGCTATACCTGCCATTACGAGCGTGCACGATAAGTAGTAAAAAGTACTACATAAAATTGCTCACGGTTATTGTCATGCACAACAGGTTTCAGGTAGTATAAAAGCACGAACGTCTTCTTGGCGTCACTTGACTATTTAACCGCGGGTTGATAGTATTATCTATGTGTCCTGAGCCAAAACTTATGTAATTAAAGGTCGGAGTGCTTGGGGCTGTACATAGTACAAGGAGTAACAAATCACATGCCAATAGCCATCGAGTTTGTGCCATCACGGCGCAAAAAGATAGCAGTGGATGTGGTGCCCGCCGAATGGCGAATTTTTATCGCTCACTAGATTCTCTAGTGGTGCGACTTCACTAAGCAAAAAAATAAAACACCCCAAGGCACCGGGGTGTTTTAAATTTATTATAACGGTTAGTTCTTGCCTATAAGGCTATCAAGCTTAGCGCGAATTGGGTCGAGATTCCCTTGGACAATACCGTTAGCGGTTGTGTCATCGAGCTTCTCGCCGTTCAAGAAGAACGTCGGTGTTGCTGACGTTCCAGCGCTCTTACCAAGTGCCATGTCGAAGTCGATTTTTTGCTTTACTGATGTACTGGTGAGGTCTTTGCTAAACTGTGCGCTATCGAGGCTAAGGCTACTCGCATAGCCATTAAAGAGGGTAGTGCGTTGATTTGTGTTTGCGCTACTCCAATCGTCTTTATTTTCGTACAGCTTGTCGTGCATTTCCCAAAACTTACCCTGCAACCCAGCTGCTTCAGCAGTAGCCGCTGCAGCAAGCGCGTTCGGGTGAATAGTGGTAAGAGGGAAATTACGAAAGACGAACGTCACATCCTCACCGTATTCTTTCATGATGGTGTTGACGTTAGGATGCGCGGCGGCACAGCTCGGGCACTGGTAATCGCCGTACTCAATTAAGATTACTTTATTGGCTGTACTGCCTTTCGTGTGGTCTGCAATGCTCCCGTTCTGCTCCGCTGCTGGAATGACTGATGCATTATTAAATCCACTAATATCAACGGGCGGGTTCGCAATACGCGCCCAGGCAATGAGTCCACCAAGTACCACGACAACGATGGCACTAAAAATAATCCATCCAACTTTATTCATCTATTCCTCCAAATTAACTATACCAATTATAGCAGACAGCGCTGGCTAAGTGGGGTACAATGAGCCTATCATGGGCGCATTCTTAGGATTATTCGCAGTACTCTGTATCGCTGGCTTAATTACCGCAGCGGCGATGCAGCCAGTTCGTTCACAGCTGAGCCGTGCGGAATTAAAGCGACGGTCCAAGCTATCTGAGGCGGGGGTACTCGAACTCGATCGGTATGAGTTATATCCTGGGGTTATAACAGTGCTACGAAGCATTCGGGCATTATTATTGGTACTTGCAACCTGTTTTCTGATTGGTAGTGTGGGATGGTTTTTCGGTATTATTGCGGCACTCCTACTCGCCTGTGTATATCCCCTCATCGCCAGGCTGAAAATTATACAACGTGGTGCATCAAAGCTGTATGCAGCTATTGAGCCACGAATTCTTGATTTTGTTACTCGGTTTGAACGAGTGCTACTTGCGCTGCGCGATCCGGCTCAGCGAGTCCACGAAGCGCCACAAGCATTTCACTCTAAGGAGGAGTTGGCAGAGGCTATCGAACAATCAGAAAGTGCGTTGTCGACGAGTGAGCGAAAACTTGTTGCATCTGCCCTTCGTTTCGGTGAAAAGAATGTCGCATCGGTTATGACGCCACGAGCAGTGATAGACAGCATTCACGATAGCGAGTTTGTTGGGCCGCTCGTACTTGATGAACTGCACGCCCTTGGTCACAGTCGGCTCCCTGTAATTCATGAAGACATTGATCATATTGTTGGCATAGTGCACCTCCGTGATCTTCTTTCGCTCGATGTACGTGAATCGAAAACGGCCGAACAGCTTATGGAAAAGAAAGTCTACTATATTCGCCACGATGACAGCCTTCAGCATGCTTTGGCGGCGTTTATCAAAACACGGCATCATTTGTTCGTGGTCATTAATGAATCACGTGAAACCGTTGGTCTCTTGAGCCTTGAAGATGTACTAGAATGCCTCATTGGGCAGAAGATTATTGACGAAGATGATGTGCACAGCGACCTTCGCGCTGTCGCTGCTCGAGCCGGTGCATTGAATAACAGGGGCGAAGGACACGTCGACCTCTAGCGACGCACTGTTTTTGCTGATATACTATAAAATTATGACGACATGCAGAAACGACGACAGTAATCGATGGGTCAGTGGCAAATAGGACGCCTTTGCCACCAGTGACCCTGTAGCAAGTCCACACTTTTCACGTAATCGACAAAAAGGATAGAACTATATGAGCACGCATCGCTTACTCGCCCACGCACTTGGGGAACACATTGGTGAAACTGTTACGCTACAAGGATGGCTCCATAAAAAGCGCCTGCTCGGTGGCCTTAACTTTATTACCCTTCGAGACCGTAGCGGCCTCGCGCAGACAAAAATCGAAGACAAGGAACAACTCGAAAAGCTTCGTGGCATGCAAATTGGTACGGTACTTTCGCTCACGGGCCGTGTCGTTGCTGATGAGCGTGCCCCTGGAGGCGCCGAGCTTCATGACGTACAGGTTGAAGTTATGGTACCAGTGACCGATGAACCGCCAATTGAAATTGATAAACCAATCTCACATAAATCAGAAAACCTCGATACGCTATTTGATTACCGGGTGCTTAACATTCGCAACATTCAAGAGCAAAAAATATTTAAGATTCGTGCCAGCCTGACGCGCTATCTTCGTGAATTTTTGCACGGCGAAGACTTTATTGAAATCGATACACCAAAACTCCTTGCTGAGGCCACAGAAGGTGGCGCCGAGGTGTTTAAACTTGATTATTTTGGTAAGACGGCAACCCTTGCTCAAAGTCCGCAGTTCTACAAACAAATTATGGTTGGTGCGTTTGAGCGGGTGTTTGAAATCAACCACAGCTACCGAGCTGAGCCGAGCGCAACAACGCGCCACCTCACTGAGCTAACAATGCTCGATATTGAGATGGGATTTGTAAAGGACCATGATGAAGTGCTCGATATGGTTGGAGCAATGACCCAGTCAGTACTGACCCGTATCTATGATGAGCATGCCGATGATCTTCAGAGCCTTAACGCGCCAGCGCTCGTGCTTCCAGAGGACGGTAAAGTACCACGCTTCACTATCGCGGCCATTCATGAGCTCTACACCAAAGCAACAGGAACTGACACCACCGATGAGAAAGACCTGACACCAGACGAAGAACGCTGGATCTCTGAGTATGCACGCAAAGAGCTACAAAGTGATTTGGTGTACGCTGTCGATTTCCCAGCAGAGGCCGGTAAGTTTTATCACAAGTTTAAGGACGATGGCACAGTTGCATGGGGCGACCTGCTATTCCGTGGCCTTGAAATTTCAACCGTACCACTGCGTGAAAACAACTACGAGAAGATGATCGAACAAATGACCACGAAAGGTCTTGATGTCACGCACGAGGGCTTCAAGCACTACCTTCAAGCATTTAAGTACGGTCTCCCACAGCATGGTGGCTGTGGCTTTGGTGTTGACCGCCTGGTTCAGAAAACAATCGGCCTCGCGAACGTCAAAGAGGCGACGCTTTTCCCACGTGATATCAACCGATTGACGCCTTAAGTAAACTGGCCTACTAATCGCTTTGCATAAGCGTATAATAGGGGTGTATGCAGTCAAAAATAAAAACACGTTCGTTTCCGCGTCAGCGTCATTTTTTGGCTGTGTTCTTTATGAGCTTCATGTGGGGTGTGTTCGGTGTTGACCGAATGTATCTTGGCAAATGGGGGTCGGGAATTGCTAAGTTACTGACGATCGGTGGGCTTGGTATATGGGTGTGCGTCGACCTCATACGTATCATGAATGGAACTATGCGTGATGCTCAGGGGCGTCCGATGCTCGAGTTTGAGGCCTACCGTCGGTTTGCATCTCGAACGGTGCTTATCTTCGCCGTTGTTCTTGGGGTTGTTGTGCTCATTAATGGAATACTTGTCATACTGTCTATTAATCAGCTCTTTACGATGATGCAGGGTGAAGGTCTCGATTCACTGTTGCAAGGCCTTCCGTCTGGAACGCAAATTCCGGAGGACCTTCAAGGCTATCTTTAAACAACTGATTCGAGTGCGGGCGTGTTATTGAGTGATTGCCACACATACCAACAAGCCACCGATTCATAGGGGTGCCAGTGGTGCTCGCGTGCAATACCTTCAATAATTTCTGGGCTTGGTTTTTCATCAAGCCCATAGAGTGCTTGAATGCCGTTTCGAATACCTAAATCGCCGACCGGCAAGATATCAAGCCTCCCCATACAGAACATCAAGAACATATGAACGGTCCAGACACCTACTCCTTTAATCTGGGTTAATTCTTCAATAATTGCTTCATTACTCATAGTATCAAGGTGGTCGAATTCAACCGCACCGTCGGTCACTTTTGCGGCGAGGTCGAGAATATAGGTGGCTTTTTGGCGGGATAAACCTACCGATCGGTAGGTTTCAACGTCTTTCGTGAGTATGTCTAATGGGCTCGGGAACTGTTCACCGAACAACCCTCGAAAACGGCTCAAAATTGCCGCTGCCGCTTTGACGCTCAGTTGCTGGGAGATAATGCTCTCGACGAGCTCTTGGTAGTAATTAGTATGTGCAGTAAATGCTGGGGCTGGGTGCGTCGCAATAACAGCGGCAAGCACGGGGTCGGCTATCTGTAGGTGCTGAATCGCCTGGGAGACGTTCGCCGAGGAGGTACTCATGAGAGGTCGAGCGTTTGGCCGTCAAGGCGCTTATACACAATATTTTGGCTGCTGGCGTAGCTTCCGAGCATTTGTTCCATGAGTTGCTTCCCATCTTCAGACAGCAAACCATCATGTGTTGGAAACACGAGCGTAGGGTGGATGATTTTCAGCACTTCTCGTGCCTGTGCAAAGTTGAGCCAGGGTGCACTAATGGGGAGTGCGAGCGTATCAACAGCGACCCGTTCCCTCGTGGCCGTGCGGGGAATTGTAAATGAATCGCCCGGATAATACAGCGAGTCGTTGATAAGGACGGCAAGGTTGGCCGGTACTTCTACCCCTTCGGCAATAGGAGCATGCTCACCGCCAAAAAACGTCAGTGAAATTGCGCCAATCGTATGGCGCTCGCCCGATTGAACTGCAAGCGTTGCGTAGTCACTGAACTGCGACGTAATCGACGCGTGGCTTATGATTGTTGCTTTAGGATGCTTGGTCAAAATAGTTTTTAGCAGAGATTGGCTTAGGTGGTCTGGATGATTGTGAGTAATGACAATACCATTAACGCGTTTAGGGACAATGAAATCATGGCTATAGACGCCAGGGTCAACAATAAGAGTCGTACCTTCGTGCTCGACAGCAAGGCAGGCGTGTTGAAATTTAGTAACCTTCATACCTCTTAGTATACTCCGTAGCCGTGTAACTCGGTGTATACTAAACTGCGATGACACCACAGGCGTTTCAAGAAATCATTTGGCAAAAGGGGAGAGAACTCTTTCGCGACATGCCCTGGCGCAACGACACGCGTCCATATTACGTGCTTGTGAGCGAGATCATGCTCCAACAAACGCAGGTTGACCGGGTGCGTCCCAAGTTTCAAGCTTTTATTGATGCATTTCCGACGGTGCAGTCACTCGCCGCGGCGAGTCTCGATACTGTACTACAGCTTTGGAGTGGTCTGGGGTACAACCGGCGAGCAAAATTCTTGCATGAAGCTGCCAAAATGGTTGTGTCTGAATACGACGGCGAATTCCCGTCCTCGTCGACTGAACTTATCAAACTCCCTGGTGTCGGTGTGAATACGGCCGGCGCACTGCTTGCGTATAGCTTTAATCAACCGTCACTCTTTATTGAAACAAATGTTCGTACCGTCTATTTTTATCATTTCTTTGAAGGTCAGACTGAGGTGAGCGATACTGAGCTGCGCGCGTTCGTCGAGGCGACTATAGATAAGGAGCATCCACGTGAATGGTACTGGGCATTGATGGATTATGGCTCCTACTTAAAACGCCAAGGCGCAGGTATGAATACCAAAAGTAAACACTATAAAAAACAGGCACCGCTAAAGGGGAGTGTACGTGAAGTTCGTGGGCAGATTCTACGTGTGTTGTCGGCGCGACGATTGTCCGAGGCTGCACTTCGCCAAGCGGTCACCGCTGATGAGCGGTTCGAGGCGGCACTCCAAGGGCTTATAAAGGACGGGCTTGTGACTATTACAGGAGAGTTGGTTCACGTAAGTAAGTAGTCAAGGTGCTATAATGATACAGATATGCGCGCTATTATTCGTATCTTTGGCACCTCGTTGTTTATTGCAGTCCTTGCGCTTACATGGGCAAGTGCTGTTCAGGCCCAGTCGAGCCCGCGAACACTTACGACCGAAGAAGAGAATCGTATCAAAGCGAACTGTGTTTCGTTAAAGGGTACTGTCACGCAGCTCCACGCAACCGACGCGCTTCTTCGTGTCAATCGTGGTCAGATTTACGAGTCAATGGCAACGAACCTTATGGATCGCTTTAATGCTCGATTGGGAAGTAATAGCCTCGACAATAAGGGAATGGTGTCGGTAACAGGGAGCTATCGGTCGGCGCTTGATACCTTCCGAGCTGACTACATAGCCTATGAGCAAAAAGTGGCGCAGGCACTTCGTATTAATTGCGAGGCAGAACCCGCCGCCTTCTTCAATGCCCTGCAGTCTGCTCGTGAACTGCGCACTAAAGTACATGATGACGTGACAAAGCTCCATGCCCTGATTGATGACTATCGCTCATCTGTCGGAGACTTTCTAGTGAACTATGAAAGGATATCAGAGTAATGAATACCGAAGAAACGCCACCTGTTTTTGAGCCAATTACGGTAAAAGGTACCCCCTTCTGGGCAGCACATCGTTTTTCACTGCTTCTTATTCTGACAGTAATAATAGCGCTGATACTCACCGTCGTTAGCATGACGCTGTATAGCATTAGTGGCGCAGCGCAGCTCGATTTAAGCCGTCCGGGCTACCAGTCGGTAAGTAATAAAGTGGATAAAGAAACGAAAATTGATTCGTATAGTGCAACAGGTGCCGTCAACAAAGGCACAATTCAAGAATTTATGAAGTTGTATGATGAACAGGCGAAAAAGGCGAAGGCGGTCGACGCATTTAACGGCGACCCCCTCAACCCCGAACTTATCATCCCTGATGCAACTCCAGCTGCGTAGCCGACGGGGCGCGGCGTAGTTGTTCGAGCATACCGGCTCGTTCAGCCATAGCCCGGCAACTGGCGCTGTAGCCATTTCTCCGTGGTCGTTCTTGCTCCAAATACAGCGGAAGCGCTTCTTCTAATTGGTACTTCAAACGACTTTCTGGGGTTGGGAATGCCCGGTTGGCGCGGTTTTCGATGATGAGCCGACGAACGTCACGACCAATGCTTGTCGCGATAGAAGAAGGCAGTGCAAAGTGAAGGTCTCGTACATCTTCAAGGTCTTTGCTACCTGCGTAGAGACCTTCAACGATCACAAACGGTGCTGCTGGAATGGGAGACGTAAGAATAGGCTCCTCAGTCTCGAAATCGAAGCGGCGTCCATCGATAGCATCTCCAGCCTTGAGGCGGGTAAGATCTTCGGCAAGGGCTACGGTGTTGTAGGTGCGCGGATCATCCCAAGCAGTCCATGGCTCACCATTGATGGCGTCGAGCGCCGCCTTACCCCAGTGGTAATCATCGGTAGAGACGACTGCGGGGTTGAAACTATCTCCAAAATTCTCAACGAGCTTTTGTTGGATGAGGCGGGTAACGGTGGTTTTCCCCGAACCTGACATACCCGTAAGGCCAACAACGACATGGTTTTTGCCGCTCACGTAGTGTGCGACCATTTCTCGGACAACTCGGTCGGTGAATACATCGAGACTTTCTGGTGACGCTCGATGCTCACTCCCATTAATTAAGTGGGCGATACGCTCCTTGTTGGCTGCACCTGTCTCGGTGACGTCCATGACATTTCCCTCTAACAATTCAAGCAGTTCAGCTCGTCGAGCTGCGTCTTCTGTTTCAATTTCTATCACTGGATACTCAAACCCATCAATGAAATCAATACTCATCTCTTTAGTGATGTACGCGCGGTGTTGAACAAGTGGGACGGCCAGCGGGTGGTTGGCATAGTATTCATACGCTTGTTGTGACAAATTAGAGACTGGTATTTCAGTTCTACGCAGCGCACCGCTGGCATATTCACCACGATCTTTAAGATCGGCAGTATACCGAGGACCGTCGGGTAGGTATGTTTTGCGCAGGCGCAAACTGAATTCATCTTGAGGTGTACTGAGGTAGTGCTGCTCAATTGTCACGGCTTGGTCACGGAAATGCGCAAAAGCGGCTGGTTCAGTGACAAATAATTTTGTTTCTGTTTCAGCATATTTGACTAACTCTGGGTGATTTTTTGCGTGCTCAATATTATTTGCGATAAGTATTTCACTGCTCTTGTGCATTGTCGTTCTCCAGGGGTTATAACTGATGACACTTTGAGTATAAGCTGCTACTATAAAATCAGATAGTAAGTATAAATTGAGTCAAATATGTTTGAGAATTATTCCGTCAATCATCATATACAAAAGCATATTATTGACGTCTTAATGTACACGGACGTCGCTCGGTTTAGTGAACTTCGCCCGCCTAAGGTTGATACCAATCTATTCACCTACCATTTAAAAGGCTTAGTAAAGACCGGCTTGGTTGAAAAGAAAGAGACGGGCTATACGTTAAGTACTGTAGGGCTTTCGTATGTCGATCGTGTCAGCGTGGAGAAGAAAAGCGTCCGAACGCAACCAAAAATTATCACCATGCTTGTTATTCAAAATGGTGAAGGTGATGTACTGTTACAGCGGCGCACAAAACAGCCGTACATACATACCTGGACATTACCCTATGGAAAACTCCATGTTGAAGACCGTTCTACTGAGGATGCGGCGCAGCGCGAAGCCTTTGAAAAGCTTGGCATTGAGAATCCAGACCTCGAGCATGCAGGTGATGCCTATATTCGCGTTTATAAGGAAAATGAGCAGCTTTCAACAACGCTCGTGCATGTATTTCGGGCCTACCGTGAATACGACATCACCAGGGACGATTTACTGTGGGCACGGCCTCACAAGCTCGATCAGCTGTCACTCTCACCGGCAGTGCAGGAAATCATGGCCCGAACATTCTTCAAAGATCCTTTTTTCTTCGAAGAATTTGATGTTACCTGGAAAGGTTAGTGCGCACCCAGGCGTCGATGGTTCCGGCGCCCATACAGAGTACTAAGGCTCCATTCTCTAGATCACTTTGAATGTCTTTCCAAAGCGCTTCGTTAAGCTCTGCATAATGAAGCGCCGCAGGGTTTGTGATTGACGTTGTGAGCTCTTGAGGGGTGAGCACAACTTGCTCGGTATTTTCGCGCGTTAAGTAGGTGGGCAGCCAATACACCTTTTCGGCAGCCTCGAATTGGGTGGTGTACTGGGAACGAATAAAATGCTGGCGCCAGTTTTGGTGTGGTTGATACACTAGCACGATATGGTCAGAAAGCTCGCGGGCAAGTTGCAGCGTGGCGGCAATCTCTTCGGGGTGATGACCGTAATCACTGTAAAGGTTTGGTGCCAGTTTTTCGAAGCGGCGGTCGGTACCTGGAAATGTTTGTACCGCTTCTATCAGCGCCTGTGGCTCACCAGCTTGGAGGTATTCAAGCGCCTTGTAGACCAGGGTTGCGTTACGACGATTGTGGATACCAGGAAGTGTGAGTGGCAATGCTTCATCGTCGCTGAGTGACCACACCTGTGCAGTGTCCGATGGTATCACAAACTCAGTTACTGACTGCCAGGTGATGGTCAGTTGTGATTGATCGATGTATTGGCGAAATGCAGCTTGGTACGACTCTTCGGTTGGGTAGGTGTCAGGGTGGTCATAATCGACGCTTGGAAGGAGTGAGACGTAGGGGGTAAAATGCAGGAAGTTTTTGTCATATTCGTCACACTCGTACACAAAATATTCGCTGGCAGGGTCAAAGGCGCCGCTTGGGCCAAAACTGACGGTTGAGCCAATTGAATAACTGACCGGAATGCCAAGTTGTTTCATTGCCCAGACTGTCATACCGGTGGTCGTCGTCTTACCATGTGTCCCCGAAATGGCAATAAGTTTTAATGCATGTGTCTTTAGGAACGCAGCGAGAAATTCGTCGCGCTTAGCGGTTCGAATACCCAGCTCGCGGGCAAGCACGAGCTCTGGGTGGGTTTCAGGTAACGCGGAAGTGTAGACAAACCAGTCCAGCGGTGTTTGTTCGTGGCATGCACGGAGAAAACTTCCGTCTTGGTTAATCTCAATTGGTACTCCTTGTTGACGCAGTTCATCGGTAACGAGCCCTTCAGCAATGTCTGAGCCCATCACTGTTTCGCCGGCATCACGAGCAATTTCACAGAGCGGCCCAATACCAACACCACCGAGTCCGGAAAAGTATATATTCATCTCCTGTAGTATACCACTTGTACTCATGGGGGTAAGTGTGTTGTAATTAAATCAAATACAACGTGGGCAATACAAACAGTGGTAAAATCTTTCATTCACAAGTTATTTTTGCGGCGCCATTTCTGGCGCTATGCGACGTTTGATGAGGTTGCTGAGTTGTATACTTCGCGAATGTTGCGCTTAGCGGCGATCTTTATTGTCAATTCCTTTATTTCTATATATTTGTACCAAAATGGATTTGGGATTGCTGCGATTGGCTTTGTTTGGGCTGGATTCTTTGTTGCTAAAACGCTATTTGCACTCCCGAGCGCTATGCTCGTTGGCTGGGTTGGCCCTAAACACGCCACGCTTGCCGCCAACATTATGTATATCCCAGCCATGATCGGTTTTGCCTTTGTACCGCAATATGGGCTGTGGGTGCTTATTCCATCGCTTATACTGCAGGCATTCTCGGCAACGCTCTACTCAGTTGCCTATACAGTCGACTTTTCAAAAGTGAAGAGTACTGACCATGCCGGTAAAGAAATTGGGTATATGAATATTATCGAAAAACTCACTGCCGGACTTACACCATTGATCGGGGGCGTGATTGCTTTTTTGTGGAATCCGCAGGTGACTATCATGCTTTCTGCGGCACTTTTTGCCTTGGCTGCGGCACCGTTGTTTGCGACCGGGGAGCCGGTAACGACACGTGTGAAACTACAAATCCGAGGATTTCCGTGGCGACTCCTTCGTCAGCATGCGTTGGCTCAAGTGTCGTATGGCTTCGACGTGTTTGCTTCTGGCAACGCTTGGGCTCTGTATACGGCAGTCATAGTACTGGGTATCTCGAGTGACAATAAAGTGTATGTTGCAATCGGTGCGTTGTTAACGGTAGTGTTTTTGGCCGCGTTGGTGGCATCATACGCGTACGGAAAGGTGATTGATCGTAAGCGAGGTGGCGAGCTCATGCGCTTTTCGGCACTTTTCAACGCCGTAACGCACACAGTCCGTCCGTTCGTTGCTGCACCAGGGGTTGTGGCGGGCTTAAATGCAGCCAACGAAGTAGCAACAACTGGATACACGATGCCGTATACCCGTGCTGTGTTTGATAATGCCGACTTATCAGGCCTCCGAACGACCTATCTGGGCTTGACTGAAATGCTTTCTAATCTTGGAGCAGGACTTGCCGGCCTTGCTCTGGCATTGCTTGCGTTGAATGTCGGTGGTACGCAGGGACTTACTCACTTTTTCTTTATAGCGGCTGGCATGGCACTTCTTATTTTGACGGCACGTTTCCCCCTCTATAAAAAATAAGCTTCATGCTACAATAAGACTAGTTTACAGTAGGTGGGACTCCTCAGAACGTGGCGGATAAAGGTCGGATTAAAAAGAATATATATGATTTGCAGCGAGTTAAAACGTGGCAGCTTTTTGTATTGTTGATTATTTTTGGGTTCGTCGCGGCAACATTTTTACGGCTTAACAATATTGGTATGGTGCAGCGCCGAGAAGCGGTCATGAACGCAGATGAGTCCGGAAACAAGGACGCACTCATTGAAAGGCTGTATGATTTACAACGATACGTCAGCGGCCATATGAATGCCGATTTAGGCCAAGGTGTATACCTCGAAAAGACCTATAATCGTGATTTACAAAACTGGCAAACGACGCAGTACGGCGACGGAAATCCAAATGGAAATATTTATCAAAAGGCCCAGGAGGTATGCGCCCCGCAATTTAGTGCCTATTCCTACGCGTACCTCCAATGTACCACTAATGAATTGTCGAAATACCCCGCCGCAGAGAACCCTGCAGACGACACCTCAAAGCCGCGCCAAGAGGCCTATATTCATAACTTTAGTTCACCACTGTGGAGCCCGGATTTTGCCGGCTGGTCGGTAGTGGCCTGTATGGTCGTCGTGGTCCTAATTCTCATTCGAACTATCAGCATGGCAATCCTTCGGTTGATGCTCAAACGGCACTACAAACGAATTTAATTGTTGACAGTTTCCCTAGCGAAGCTGTACGATTACCCTCGTACACTACTAATAGGAGGTATAACACTTATATGGCATACAGTCACACTAACTCAAAGGGCATTACATACTACCTGCACAGCACTGAAGTAACACTTCGTGGTGGTAAGCCGCAAACAATCTTCTTCTTCGCTAAAGTTGAGAAGAACGAAAAGGGTACTCCAGTGGACCTTCCAGAAGACCGTATTGTTAAGGAAAACCCACGTAACGGTTTCCTGACTGTTTCAAAGAAGAAGTAGTATTTAATATAGTAAAAAATACTATTGCGCCATAAGCAGTTTGTCCTCTATACTTAGGTCAAACAAACAGGTGCCAAAACACCCCCATTCCCCGGGGGTGTTTTTTGTTGCAATCAATGGGGTACAGGGGGTAGAATGAGCATATGACGCATATGGTAGAAGTAACGAACCTCAAGAAACGCTATGGTGAGAAACAGGCTGTGAATGGTGTCAGCTTTACAGTAAAAAAAGGTGAAATCTTTGGCATCCTCGGGCCGAATGGCGCAGGTAAAACCACTACCCTTGAAATGATGGAAACACTCCGGTCAATTGATGAAGGGACGGTGCATATTGACGGGGTTGATGTCAAAAAAGACCCTCAAGCAATTAAATACTTGATTGGGGTGCAGCCACAGTCACCCGCCTTTCAGGACAAGACTCGCCTGACGGAGGTCATTGAGCTGTTTGCGGCTGCTTACGGTGAAAAAGTAGACCCAATGCAGTTCCTTCGTGACGTTGACCTCGAAGAGAAGGCTAAGGATTACGTAGAGAATCTTTCTGGTGGCCAAAAGCAGCGCTTGAGCATCACCACTGCATTGGTGCACGGCCCTAAGGTGTTTTTCCTCGATGAGCCAACCACTGGTCTTGACCCACAAGCACGCCGCAATTTATGGGATTTAATCGAAAAAGTGCGCGACCGTGGTATTAGCGTTATTCTTACCACGCACTACATGGACGAAGCGGAAATTCTGTGTGATCGGATCGCTATTATGGATAATGGCAAAATTATTGCTATCGATACACCAAAGAATCTCATCAAGCAGCTGCTTGCTCGCGGTTTTAAGAAAAAACAACACGTCGAGCAGGCGAGCCTGGAAGATGTTTTCATCGACCTTACCGGTAAAGCAATAAGGGATGCACAATAATGTTTGAGAAATTCAAAAAAGACTGGTTTACCGTACTCACATTTGTCCGGATTAATACAAAGCGATTTTTCCGTGATCGTTTAGCTATCTTCTTTAGCATCATTTTTCCACTGATTTTCCTATTTGTTTTTGGTAGTCTTAATAGCAACAACTCCAGTATCTCGTTTAACGTCGCCCTCGTTAACGAATCGAGCTCTTCCTATGCGCAGGAGTTTGTGAAGCAAACAGAAGACGGTGGTGTCCTAAAAATCAACAAAGACGTGACGTCGCTCGATGCCGCCAAAGAAAAAATGAGCCGTTCTGAGCTTGATGCAGCAATTGTACTGCCGAAATCTTTTGGTGAAGTAGAACCAGGAAAACAGTACCCGAGCGGAACAGCTCAGGTTATTTATACGCAAAATAACCAACAGTCCGGCACTGCACTCACATCTATACTTGAAAGCCAGTTTAAGGCCATCAACGCAAACCTGGTACCGTCTGATACGCCATTTACCGTTCAAGGTGAGCAGCTCAACGAAAAGAGCCTCACTGCCTTCGACTATACCTTTGCTGGCTTGCTCGGTTTCGCCATTATTGGTATG
>JBIIRX010000035.1:0-9458 GCA_044341315.1 Saccharimonadales bacterium (SeqCode) | reverse complement strand
GCGGATGTAGCTCAGTTGGTTAGAGCGCCTGATTGTGGTCCAGGAGGTCGCGGGTTCAATTCCCGTCTTTCGCCCCAAAATAGTATGTAAAAACACTTCATTACAGAAGTGTTTTTTATAGTCCTGTACCCTGCCCTCCAATTTCAGTGGCGTGGTGATGGCTCCCAAGAATTGCTTCTACCTGTGCAAGGGTTATCTCAATTGAACTTCCTGGTCTGGCACTCCCTTCAAGGAGTAAGGTTGCAACCGTATTCTCAACCGCTTTTTGAACAACTCGTCGCATTGGGCGGGCACCGAGGCGCGGATCATAGCCAGCTTCAACCAAATACTGTTTGGCGTCCTGAGCAACAGTAACGGTAATTTTTTGCTCAGTGAGATTTTTATTTACCCCCGCCAAGATGAGGTCTACCACCTGAAGCAGTTCATCTTTAGAAAGTGGCGCAAACACCACAATTTCATCAAAGCGGTTTAAAAACTCTGGATGGAATAAATGACTACTAATGAGCTCGCTCACGAATGTTTCTTCGAATTGCTCTAAGCTGTAGCCACGCTGAATATATTCCTGTATTCGATCTGAGCCTGCATTGCTGGTCGCGATCACCACCGTATCTCGAAAGCTTACTTCGCGTCCACGAACATCCCGCAAAATACCCTCGTCGAGTAATTGCAGTAACGTCGTTAACACGCTTGAATGGGCTTTTTCAATTTCATCGAGCAACACAACGCTAAACGGGTGGCGCATAACTTGCGCAGTAAGGCTGCCCTGGTCTTCGGCACCGTCGGCGATCAGTCGGGCGACATCATCGAGTGAAACCAATTCGTTCATATCCAAGCGAATAACGTTAGATTCGCCGCCGAAATAAACGTCTGCTAACGACTTTGCCAGCTCCGTCTTCCCCACACCGGTTGGCCCTAGAAACAGGAAGGTACCAACGGGTCGATTTTGGTTGCGAATGCCAGAACGGGCACGTCGCAGGGCATTTGCCACCACACTGACCGCCCGCTCCTGCCCAATCATCCGTTGGTGAATAAGCGACTCCATAGCAAGCAGTTTTTCTTTTTCAGCTATATCATCAGCGGCGGCTGTTTTAATACCAGTTGTTTGTTCGACAGCTTGGTTTACTGATCGTACGGTCACAAGACCATTTTCAGCGTAATCAGCCGCTTGCTCAAGGAGCGTTATCGCTTGGCCTGGCATTGCGCTGTCATAAACATAGCGCTGGCTTAACTTGTAGGCTTCTTTTAACGCCTGGTACATATACGTCACTCGGCGCTTGTACTCTACGTAGGGCAAATACCCTTCAAGCACCTTGAGCGTATCTGATTCATCAGTTGGCTGTACCGTCACACGGGTGAGTGCATTCGCCAGCGCTGGTGATTTTTTGCTCACCGCTAAGTATTGCTGCTCATCGATCGTAAACAGGAGCCTCAACCGTCCTGCTTCAACTATTGGCAAGAGGAGCGACGTCAAATTCACCGAACCAATACCCTCTTGGAAAAAAAGCTCGGCATTGTCAAAACATACAATAATGTTCTTCGCAGCAAAAGCTTCGCCCATAATGGCACTAACGAGTTCCTCAAGCCCACCACGCTCACCAGTTGCAGCCAGTAGGCGCGATGCATCGAGCATAAAGATCTGCTGATACCATAGGCCCTTCGGAACAGCTGAGGTTGGCTGCATGAGTTTGCTCGCCAGCTCATATACAAGCTCGGTCTTACCAACCCCGTCTTTGCCCACTAGGGCAATTGAGCCGTTGCCCGAATCAAGTGACGCCATAAGTTGACGGAGGGTATCTGAGCGTATTTCTTCACGCGTAAGCGCATTCGACTGGGAAATATTTTGCCCAAATCGAGACAGCAGCGGTATCCAACCAAACGACCAGTCTCGCCCAATGCCACCTCGTTGCTTCGATTTTTTCGCGTTCAGTTGGATTGTTTCGTCAAGGTGGTGGTACCACCCGATTCCTCTCAGTAAATCGCCCTCGTCGAGTTGTAAATGGCCTAATACGCTCTCGCGGGCGGCTATCTGACGAAGCATTGCAACAATAAGCACCCCGGGGCTCAACCGCTCATCGAACTGATCGGATAGTAGCAATGCTTCTTCAAAAATCTGCTTCGTATCCTCAGTCGTATCCGAGGCAACTTCCTTTAAGAACCCACCACCAATACCAAACCGAACGTCAAAAAAGAGGCCTCCGTTTACATTCATCAGTGCGAGCGCCAGCTCTTTCGGTGTAGGGGCTTGAGATAGCAGCGCTAGTAGATCGCTGTCCATTCGCGCCTCAATCGATCGCACATTTTTTATCCGAGGCACTGCTTTCAATTCGCGGTGATACCACAGTACAACCATAAGCGGAAGGCCGGCGCACCCAAGCAGCGCCCAGCCGAATGCGAAGCGGGCGGTAAGGCTCAGCACACCGAGAACGCCACACGCTATGGCAATAAGGAGTAGTGGCAGCACCCAATGATGCAGCACCTTACCATAGCGCGCAAAGCGAGCCCGCTGACTATGCCAGTTAAATTGCTTTATATCCATACCGGCACCCACCCGATCGCAAACAATATAAGTCCTATAATAGGTAACGCAGGGATACATCCCCATCCAATAATCAGCAGTGTTTCGTAGATTGCTTGTGCGACAATAACAACTACACCCGCGATAATGGTCATCGTGCGTACAATTGCTCCAATACACCGAGAGATAAGTTTATCGAGCACATTACGCAGCGCGGCCGAAAACCCATTTCCGTTTGACGGAGATGCCGATATTTGGCGAAATGGTGCAAAAAGTGTACTGGCGAGCTGCGTCATTGAAAAGAAGTCGAGCGTCGCTTGAAAACGAGCAAGCATTCGCGTACATTGGCCACCCCAGCCACGACCATACCACCATGAGAGAAGACCCACCAAAAACATACTTTCATTATACAGTACGTCGAAGCGAAATAGACTATAATAGGGTAATGCCCCAACCCTTTGCTATCATCCTCGGTAAAGCAGTCCGCTACGCCGCTCGCCTGCGTGGAGGTGGCTCTGCACTCCCTGGGCTCTTTGTTGAAAAAATCAGCCCCCATTTCGTACCCGACACACTCAAACAACTCCCCCATGGCGTTGTTGTTATTAGCGGGACAAACGGCAAAACAACTACGACTAAAATGGTAGTTGCACTCCTTGAAAGCCAAGGCCTACACGTATTTACAAACCGCACAGGAAGCAATTTCATCCGTGGTGTTGCCGCAGCACTATTAGGCGACATAACTATGAAGGGTACGCTTGACGCCGACATTGCCGTCCTTGAGCTCGATGAAGCCCATGCGGTGAAATTTGTTGACATTGTCCCACCGCGCTATAGCCTACTCCTCAACGTTATGCGCGACCAGCTCGACCGCTTTGGTGAAATTGACGCGACTGCACGTATGCTTGAAAAGATCGCCAACGCGACGACCGATACGGTTGTCACCAACAGAGAAGATAGTCGCCTCAGAGTCGCTACCGACTCCCTCACGGGAAGTGCCAAAGTGCATTATTTTGGGCTGTCCGATGACCTCTTGCCAAAATTTCCAAGTGATGACGACCTCCATTCACCCGTAACCAGCAGCGAAGCCCACAAGGCAGCAACAAAGTTCACAAAAACCCTTCCAAAACCAGCCGCCGACGTCATCCTCAAAGATTTCAACAACCAAGGCGCGGCCTACACTATTGCTGGAAAAGATGTCATAACCCCCTTACGGCTCAAAGGTGTTTATAATATATATAACAGCGCCGCAGCCCTCGCTCTAGTACGTGCCATCACCCCCTCAGCATCGATGAACAGCCTGCTTGATGCACTCTCAACCGTAACGCCTGCGTTCGGCCGTGGTGAAACGCTCACTGTTGGCGGCCAGCCGCTTGAGTTAGTCCTCGTAAAGAACCCGTCGGGCTTTCGGCTTGGTCTTGAATCGTATAGCCCCGATGGCTATGCAACCATGATCGCCATCAATGATAATTATGCCGACGGTCGTGATATGTCATGGCTTTGGGACGTCGATTTCACAAGCCTCTCAGACCATTCAGTGTGTGTTACTGGTATTCGGGCGTTCGATATGGCACTCCGTTTACAGTACGATGAGGTCGCTGTTGATAGTGTTCAAACCGATACGCGTGCAGCCCTTCAAGCGTTTATTAACAGCTACCCTACAATGCCGAAGCGAATTTTCTGTACCTATACTGCTATGCTGGCTCTACGTAAAGAACTCAGTACAATAACAACAGTGGAGGTAGTCTCATGAGCACCATCAAGACTATTACGGTTTTGCAGCTTTATCCAAAAGAGATGAACATCTACGGCGACAATGGTAATGTGCAGGTTTTGTTAAAACGACTTGAGTGGTATGGCTATAGGCCACAGTTACATACGTATAATATGGGTGATGCATTACCTGAACACCCCGACATCATTATAGGCGGTGGTGGCCAGGACAGCGGCCAAGAGAAAATTCATGCTGATTTACTTGCAATTGGCCCACGACTGAAAGCATGGGTTGAAGAAGGCACGCCAACACTCATGGTATGCGGGCTCTACCAGTTGTTTGGTGAGTTCTTTCAAACGCTCAACGGTACGCTCCTTGAAGGCATCGGTGTGTTCGATGTGAAAACATATGGTACAACTGAGCGCCTTATTGGCAACATTGTAACAAGCAATGAACAATTTGGAAGTATTGTCGGCTACGAAAACCACAGCGGCCAAACATTCCTTGGAGAAAAGGCCACGCCGCTCGCTCAGGTTATTAAAGGGGCAGGCAATAACGCAAAAGACGGTCACGAAGGCGTTCTTTATAAAAATGCCATCGGTACCTATCTTCATGGATCAATTTTGCCAAAAAATCCAGCTATAGCTGACTTCCTGATTCGCACTGCCGTGGAAAAAAAATACGGCGAATTGAGCCATGACCTGATTGACGATAGTTTTGCCGAACAGGCACGAACTATAGCAATGAGTCGCCCACGTTAATACAGTGGTTCAGTAGCACCAAAACGAAACCGTGTCACTTTCCATATCCACACGCACATACCTCCAATTAAGGCGACGTATACAATCCACCACCACGACGGGATGGTCAGTTCACTCTGCGCCCATTCAAGCTCAGAAACAAATCGAGCAACCGTCACCATATACCCAAGCAACCACGAGGCCGGTTCGGCAATCAGCATACTCAATGGCACGTTTGCAATTGCGAGGATACCCACTATAAACGTCAGTAACATCGCCAGTGGAACCAATGGCACAACCAGAAGGTTCGCTATGATCGCAACGTGAGAAATCGTCCCAAAGCTCAGTGCAATAATAGGCACAGTAACGAGGTGCGCAGCAATTGTTTCTCCGAAGACTTGTCGGAACACTCCTGGTTCTTTTTCACCAAAGAAATAACGCTGCACTAATGGCGCAACTATCATAACGCCTGCAAAGGCGGCGAAACTTAATTGCCAGCCTAGATCACCCCATACATAACTCGGCTGCATGATCACGGTTATCGCCGCTGCAAGGGGGAGTAATACAAAAGGATGGAATGCGCGGCCGTAATACCAGGCCATCAAGCTCATACTCGATACCAGCCCCGCCCTTGTCATACTCGGGCTTAAGCCTGTAATGGCAACGAAAAATACAATCATACCCACCGCAGAGACCGTTGATAAAAATTTAGAAACGTTCAGCAAGAGCTTTCGAGCCATACGAACCAGTATTGTGAGATTATAGCCACTCGCGACAACAATGTGTGTTAAGCCGGCAATTTTGAGTGCATCGCTCAAGTCGTCTGGAAGTGCGCTTTTCTGGCCTGTTAAAAACCCTATCCCTAAGCTCGCTTGAGGCTCGGGTATTTTTTCTCTCACCTGCTCAGCAAACCAATCTCGAATTACCCTTCCAATATCTCCCGGTATTGGACGCTCCGTCGCAACCACTCCCATAGCGGTGAGCGATGCAGCGAAACTCCCAAAGCCTTCTCGTATGGTTCCGCGGATCGTAAGGATATCGCCGCGTTTTGGCAATGTCGAACCACGAATACTTACATACACCGTGCCCGGAGTTGAGACTCCATTAATTACCACGCCATCGAGTTGCAACGATACCGAGCCTGAAGCGGTTCTTGATGGGTCTTCTTTTACTCTTCCCTTTAGGACCACACTTTGCTCAATCCACTGACGATAGACTGCTCTTGCACCGAGATGGGCCGAGCCGTATGAAGCCCCTACGACCGCACCCGCAACAATGAGCGGAACCACCAACGCCACCCATCGAACATATAGACAACTCATAATACATACCAGCGACACAAGACCAGGCAACCATGGAACGTATACTACTAATGCCGCAGCGACCCCAGCCACAAAAGCAGCACACGTGAGAGCGATAAGCCAGGCACTATGTATACGTCGTCGCAACCTCCACATAGTTCCATACTACCTATGAAATATGAAGTTGTTTGAGACTTTACACCAAATAAAAAACACCCCCGGTAGCGACGATTCTTTCGAATCAAGGGATGTTCTTTATAGTGAGAGCACTGCGTTGCTCTCGAATAATACTGGAGGGTCCGATGGGGCTTGAACCCATGACACCCTGCTTAAAAGGCAGGTGCTCTAACCAGCTGAGCTACGGACCCAAGTTGTTAAACGGCTATTGCTAGCGACCTTATGCACTATACAGCAACAGAGGTGCAGTGTCAATGTGTACTAGCCACCCGATACTGGCACATCAAAAGACCAGCGAGCGTTGTTAGAGTTGCTGTACGCACTTCCCCCCACTGAAGTACAAAGATTTTGGCTCCGCAAATTCGTCGTTAGATCAGTACTATACGTTTTTGTGCCGGTTATGGATGATGACGCATAGGCAATCTCTCTTCCAAGCAGCCCTGTATTCGCTGCACCGCCAACCGTTTTAAATACCGGGTATTCCGCAATGACAATATAGTCCTGCGTTGAGTTGCTCGTACAAAATACAAATGCTTTAGCTGCGTTCGGGTTGCGCGTTGCATTGTAGAGCCCAGCACTGCGCAGGACAGTCTCAAGTCCGGGTGTATTTACTCCGGCAGCCGCAATAATTGGTGGGTACGCACCATTATCAGTTCGGTATAGTTCCATTTGCTTGGCAATATTAGATACATCAAGTTTTGCGTTTGTTAGTACCGCAGATGACGTGACACCTTGATACGATACAATCGTTATAGTCGCGAGAATAGCGATCACAACAATGACAATCAAAAGCTCAACAATCGTAAAACCAGTTGTTCTCATTTTATGTTTCATAGATCCCACCATATACCCCATTATAATGACCGACGTTTTTGGCTAATGCTTTTTATGCTCAGCATCTCCATGCTTCGCTGGCTTTGTAAAGAAAAGATCAATAACAGCAAGTATAACGCCGGCGCTCACAATCAAATCTTTAAAGCCTTTGAGTTGCTCGTATACTGTTGCGCCAATACCATCAAGCGGGAGGACATATCCAATTGGCTCTAGCAAGAATACAAGTGCCAGCGAAGCAAATAATAGTGAGCCAATTATACGACTGAATATATTTTTATAGGTATATCCGTGGAATAGTAATACGATTGCTGGCAATAACACAAGCAAGGAGAGCGTCACGGCTTGAGTCAGTGGACTATTCGGAACTAATCCGGTGCTTGATACCAAAAGACCCGCGTCGTAGTCCCAAATAACGCTAACAGTTGCACCTGCCGTGACGGCTAAGCCTAATAGTCCAAAACGACGTTTTGAAATAAAGGCGCCCGCAAAAAGAACCAGAAAAATTGCCGCTAAAATCGCGAGGGCTATCATTCTTGTTTGTCTCCTATATCAAACTGCGCGTATGTACCTAGACGAATACTGGCATCAGCCACACTTCCTGCGGGCAGTTCCAAAACATAGCGCGCATCGGCAGTAGGTGTATAGGTCACCTCAGTACCAAGGGTATGGTCAGCGTTTTGCTTTATATAGACAACCTGCTTCGTGTCACTCAGCCACACAATGTCTAGTGGAAACTGCATGTCTTTCATCCAAATACCCCAGCGGCCATTCTCTCTAAAATCAAAGAGGAGACCACCGTTGTGCGGAAGTGATGCGACACCAGAAAGGCCGCGTGTTCGCTCCTTCTCTGTATTAGCGAGGCCAACACTATAGAAGCCAGCACCGACGTGTACTGAAATAGCTGCGTTAAATGTTCGCAGCGTATATGAGATGGTAAGTGCAATCAGCACGATCGCAAACCCACCCAGCAGAATAATTGTTGTGCGGGGCCTCCAAGCAAAAGAGCGGCTGCTGTCCATACCTTCAGTATAGCACTTACCGCTCTTGCTTTACCGTCGGCTATGCACCAACTTTATCTTTTTTGTTGCGACGCTTGGCGTTGAGTTCGATGTATTCAATAATCTTCGTTGCCACATCTCGTCTAGTGATGCTCTCTGGGGTCTTTAGGCTTGCAGAGGAATTTACCTCTAACACAACTGGTCCATTGCCACTCCGCATCATATCAACACCACAAATAGGCAATCCCATCGCACGAGCTGCTTTAATAGCAGTCTTCTTCTCCTCGTCCGTCAATTTAACAGGCACCCCGACACCACCTTGGTGTGTATTTGAACGAAAATCGTCATCGAGACTTTGACGCTTCACACTTGCTACGACGCGGTTGCCTACAACCAGTGCACGAATATCTTCACCGGCAGACTCTTTAACAAATTCCTGGACCAAAAAGTTGACACCCTCAACATAGAAGGCCTGCATTACCGCTTTGGCCGCTTTAGGTGTTTCTGCGAGTACGACACCGTTTCCGTGCGTACCGCGAGCTACCTTAATAATAAGAGGCGTACCGCCAGCAAGCGTAATAACATCTTCGAAGTTAGCAGTTTCGCGTGCGAACACAGTTTTAGGTATACCCACACCAGCTTTAGCAAGAATTTGATAGGCGCGAAGCTTGTCGCGTGAACGCGTAATAGCGATAGAGCTTGCAGTCGTGAACGACCCTTGACTCTCAAATTGGCGAACCATGGCGGTGCCATATTTGGTGTAGCTTTGAGCGATGCGTGGGATGATTGCATCGAAATGTTCGATTGACTCACCTTTGTAGCGAATAACCGGCTTATCTTTTTCAATAGCAACATAACATTTTGCATAGTTAATAATCCGTACTTCATGGCCACGAGCTTTTGCAACCTCTTTGAGGCGTCGAGTTGTATAGTTTGCCGCACCTTTAGATAGAATAGCGATTTTCATAGTGTACTCCTTATAGACCAAGTTCTACATTTACCAGGAAATTGCCCCGCAGGAGCTGCCGACCGATAAGCATTTGACTTTTTTGCTTCGTTCGATTGGCAAGTGTCACCCTCGTATTATACTCTTTACTCCCAATTTCGATAGTCATAGGAACAACATAGCGAACATCAATATGGCCAGTAGAGCTCCGGATGCTTGCTCGACCAAAATCATAC
>JBIIRX010000074.1:0-2648 GCA_044341315.1 Saccharimonadales bacterium (SeqCode) | reverse complement strand
GATGGAAAAGAATATCCCGTTCCAGCCAACTACGCCAGTAAGTCAAAACTCGTCGAAGGTGATATCCTGAAACTCACCATTGCTGACGATGGCAGCTTCATTTATAAACAAATCGGTCCTGTTGACCGCACCCAAATTATCGGCACGCTCGTACAACACGACGGCGCCTACTACGTTGAAGCAAACGGCCGCGAGTATCGCATTCTACTCGCCAGCGTCACCTACTTCCGCATTAACATTGGCGACCAAGTAACGATTATTGTTCCGACTGACAACCAGGAAGCGACCTGGGCTGCTGTTGAAGCCGCACTGTAGCGAACCATTTTCACCCTCGAGAGTGTATTGATTTTTTAGCATTTTTGTGCTATAAATATATCCGCCATATTGGCACACCCTCGACCAGAAAGTTGTAATGTTCGATCGTACTGGGAACCCGCTTCCGTCCCTTCAGCGTACTTTTGCTGATGGCCTAGAGAAGGTAATGGTTGCGTCGAAGCCCGGCGTCTTTACGTCGGTCCTTCCACTCATGTTGCTTCCGCAAGGATCAATTCAGGACATAGAAAACATCGGCCCTCAAGTCGATGCCAAGATCACTAGGTTGCTTCACAGGCAGGGCCTCCATCGCCGGCAACCGTCGCAACCGTTGGTTGACTTTATTGTCGAGCTGTACGGCTGTGTAGAAGATGCACCGATTGGTGTATTACACGTCGTCGTCGTGCGAAAGGATGCGTATAACTACCCGAGTTACGCCCCGCTCGATGCGGTTCGCCAACTGGAGAAAGAAGATGAGACGATGCGCCTCAGCGACCTGATGCAGTACACGCGCGAGCGGCTTATCACCACCCTCCGTGAAGGTGTCCGCAGTCCACGAGAGGATGTCGCGCACATTGAGTCTCGGCTGGCGTACCTGCAGCTTGGCATCACCCGCATCTGACAGGCTGGTCTCGAGGGCATGGCCTTCCGATTCGTTCGGAAGGCCCAGCTCCTACCCCCATATATTAATGTGAGTGTAGGCGCTGCGCTAGCTTGCACTACGGTGTACTCTTATTGACTTTTAGTCACATTTGTAGTATAATCAAAGTAGTTATGAAGGTGTCAGAATATAACCAAATGCGGATCCACGAGTGCAATGAAATTGTTCCTCGAATTTTTCATGTGTATCTGCCTGTAAAAAAGCTGCTTTTCGATGACATCGAAACCGGTCCCAACTCTTACGCGGTACTGTTTGAAAGTGGCTACGACACCTACGCACTGATTGTTGCCCGAGAAGGGAGCAGTCAAACACTTGGCGATGTCCGTCGCATCGTAAAGGGTATGGGGCTTGAAGCGCAACGCTTTTTCCCACCCGGCGCTGACCCGCAGTACTTCTACCAAGAAGGTGTTCAGCACTTCCTAAAAGCCTTTCCAGGTCGAAGGCAATGGAAGAAAGAAGACATCCGCTTTTATGAATTACTTGCAGAGTATCCAGTTGCGTTGGTGCGTATTGCCGCAATTAACGGAGAAGTGCGTCGATTCAACCAAGCGCAGAACCAATGGCAGGCTATCTTCGAACGTCACTTCCGAAAGATTCAGGTACGCTAATGAATTCTTCAACACGTCTTCAGTCATTGATTCTTGAGGCGCAGACGAATCCTTTTGCATTTCATAAGGCCGCACGGCACGCGTATGCAGTGTATAGTGCACGCTACCGTAAGGAAAGCAAGCGGCTCAATACCCGTGCCCTGAGTGTGTCCGAATTTTACGAAAACTGGCAGGACATTCTTGTTCCACAATTACACACACTCGCTGAAGCTTCGAATAGTACTCGACTTATTAAAGATATTGAAAACTATTTTTCATTAAACGCGAGCGGCGCCCAAACGCGCATTGAATTTTTGGCAGAGACACGTGCTAAGGAATTGAAAAAAGAATTTGTTATTGACCAATACCTTGACGGCTCCTTTCGAGCTCGCCGCACCGCTGCTCGTTTTGTAGAGCGCGATAGCGCGTTTAACATCGAGCTCATTGAGCGCTATCACACCTATAGCCTCTACCGCGCCGCCGCTATTGAAACAAGCAGCACTATTTACGATACGCATCGTTCTGCGCTTGTGCGATTCGGTCAATTCCTCCGTGAACGCAGCGAGCTTCGCCGCATTATTCGGCGCACGAAAAAAGAGCTCAGTAACGCCCGCCAGGAGATGAGCCGACTTGAGTTAAAGAACACCGGCCTTATTGCGTCTTTATTTGCACTCCATATTGACCTCATTGCTATTCGCTCTGCCTACGTGAACTACGAAAAAGCTATAGAAAAACTATCCGCTTCGCAGCGAAATAGCCCCGCAAAACGCCTCGCACTCTACGAAAAAGAAACCGCCACACTTCGCGCAGAACACCTCAACAAACTGACTGGTGTACAAAACCTCAATGATATTCAGCAAGGTGCGAAAGAGATTGACACTGTGTTAATTCAGGTGTTTGACCTTTCGAATCGTGAGTATAACCAGCTTATGGCGGATCTGAAACGGTACCGCGAGTTGCAACGTGAAACAAAGCGGTTACAAACGCTGCTTGATAAAGCCTAAGTACTCATACTACTGGCTGAAGCCGTACGACATCGGTAGTAAAAACTACGTCATCAAATTAGGTGGTTTAGGCATATACTGAAG
>JBIIRX010000078.1:0-9648 GCA_044341315.1 Saccharimonadales bacterium (SeqCode) | reverse complement strand
GTATAGCCGTTGGATCCGTATCGATAGAGATGACAACCTCATCAACCGCACGGAGCGCGCCGATAAGACGGGCCCGATTCTCAGCAGTGAGAATAATCTTTCCCTTCTTGAGAAGCTGTTGCTCATCGTTGTTCACAATAACAATAAGCTTATCTCCTAAGGCCGCACCCGCCTCAATCATATCAAGGTGACCGGCGTGGAGAGGGTTAAAGAAGCCTGATTCAATAATGATTTTCATAGCCCTATTATACAGCGCTCCGTCTCCTTGCTATAATTGATACATATGAACATTATCGTCACCGGCGGTGCGGGGTTTATTGGCTCGAACTTCGTACACCACGTCTACAAAGAGCGTCCCGATTGGAAAATTACCGTACTTGATGCACTTACCTATGCAGGTAATAAAGCAAACCTCGAAGGGCTCGACTCCGCTCGTGTCACATTGGTTCACGGAGATATCACTGACGCCGAGCTTGTCGACAAACTTGTGAGTGAACACGACGCAGTAGTGCATTATGCCGCCGAATCACACAATGACAATTCACTCCAAAATCCTCGCCCGTTCCTCGATACGAATATCATCGGAACATACACCATTCTTGAAGCCGTCCGTAAGCACGGTAAACGCCTTCACCACATCTCTACGGATGAGGTATATGGTGACCTCGAACTGGATGACCCGGCTCGTTTCACTGAGCACACTCCATACAACCCATCGAGTCCGTACTCTTCTACCAAAGCCGGCTCAGACCTACTCGTACGCGCTTGGGTGCGCAGCTTTGGCGTCCAGGCAACCATTAGCAATTGTTCAAATAACTACGGTCCATACCAGCACGTTGAAAAGTTCATTCCTCGCCAAATTACGGAAGTGCTTGAAGGTCGTCGACCAAAATTATATGGTGCTGGTGAAAACGTTCGCGATTGGATTCATACCGAAGACCACAGTTCGGCTGTACTCACTATCCTAGAAAAGGGCGTAATCGGTGAGACATACCTTATTGGCGCTGACGGCGAAAAAGACAACAAATCAGTTGTGGAACTTATTCTTACGCATATGGGCAAAGACGCGAACGACTACGAGCACGTTGCCGATCGACCAGGCCATGATATGCGCTACGCGATCGATTCAACCAAGCTACGAAACGAACTCGGCTGGACACCGCAATTTACGGATTTCGAAAGTGG
Organism: Saccharimonadales bacterium (SeqCode); assembly: GCA_044341315.1. Taxonomy (GTDB): domain Bacteria; phylum Patescibacteriota; class Saccharimonadia; order Saccharimonadales; family Saccharimonadaceae; genus Microsaccharimonas. The sequence goes on along the minus strand of JBIIRX010000078.1, from coordinate 8,463 downwards.
TCTCAAAGAAACGATAGACTGGTATACACACAACGAGGCCTGGTGGAAGCCACAGAAAGCTGAAACGGAGGCAAAATATGGAACACAACGAAGCTAATTCATCACTCGAGTTTGGCAAAGAGCTGGAACTACATACTACTCCAATTCCTGGTTTGGTATGGCTTGACCTCCCTGTCCACGGCGATAATCGTGGATGGTTCAAAGAGAACTGGCAGCGGGAGAAAATGGTCAAAGCGGGCATTCCAGATTTCCAGCCCGTTCAAAACAACATCTCATTTAACGATGCGGTTGGGACGACTCGTGGCATCCATGCAGAGCCGTGGGATAAGTATGTTTCAGTTGCAACAGGAAAAGTATTTGGTGCATGGGTTGATCTGCGTGAAGGTGATACCTTTGGCACTACTTTTACACTTGAGATTGACCCGACAAAATCTATTTTCGTGCCTCGAGGTGTTGCAAATTCGTTCCAAGTACTTGAACCCGATACTGCATATACCTATTTGGTAACGGACCACTGGTCACCAAATGCCGAATATGCATTTCTTAACCTCGGCGATGAAAGCTCAGCTATAGATTGGCCAATACCTCTTGAGAAAGCAATTTTATCTGAAAAAGATAGGGCACATCCACAGCTGAGCGATGTGACACCAATCAAGCCAAGAAAAACACTCGTCACCGGGGCAAACGGACAGCTAGGAAGGGCGCTTCGCTCTGAATTTCCAGATGCCGAATTTGCTAGTCGCGATACCTTTGATATCGCACACCCTGAATCGTGGGGAGATATTGATTGGCGCCAGTACGAAACAATTATCAACGCTGCTGCATATACTGCAGTGGATGCCGCCGAAACCAACGATGGACGCGTTGAAGCCTGGAAAGTGAACGCAACTGCAGTTCAACATCTTGCCCGGCTCGCAACCCAAAACCAAATTACCCTCGTTCATATCTCAAGTGACTACGTATTCGATGGAACAGAAAAGATTCATGATGAAGACGAGCCATTCTCTCCTCTTAACGTTTACGGTCAGTCAAAGGCCGCTGGAGACATTGCCGCGGCAACTGCTCCGCGTCATTATATCGCTCGAACAACTTGGGTTGCCGGTGAAGGCAAGAACTTCATCGAAATCATGAAAGGGCTCGCCGAAAAAGGTGTTAAGCCTTCGGTTGTTAATGACCAAGTTGGTCGGCTCACATTTACTCAGGATCTTGCGAAGGGTATTCGACACCTTATCGATACTCATGCGCCGTACGGTACCTACAACATTACAAATGACGGTGACCCAACAAACTGGGCAGACATTGCCAAAAAGACGTATGAATTAAGCGGCCACAATCCCGATGACGTCACCGGTGTTTCTACGGAAAAATACTATGAAGCACAAAAGGCTGATGGTAAGGTAATCGCTGATAGACCTTTACAAAGTACACTAAATATTGCTAAAATACAAAAAGCAGGCTTCACGCCTCGAGAATGGGAAGAGGCGTTACGCGATTATTTAGCGCAACCGCAATCGTAACCGAAAGGACACACCAATGAAGGGTATCATTCTTGCCGGAGGATCCGGCACCAGGCTTCACCCGATCACCAAGGCGATCAGCAAGCAGCTGGTACCGATCTATGACAAACCGATGATCTACTACCCCCTTACGACACTCATGTCGGCGGGCATCAAGGACATCATGATCATCACCACTCCAGATGACCAGTTCCAGTTCAAGCGCCTCCTCGGCGACGGATCGGACTGGGGAATTTCCCTCACCTACGCAACCCAGCCATCACCGGATGGGCTCGCGCAGGCGTTCATCATCGGTGAGGAATTCATCGGTGAAGACAAGGTCGCGCTGGTCCTAGGAGACAACATCTTCTACGGTCACCAGCTCAACGAATCTCTGAAGGAGTGCACAGACCCTGAAGGCGGCATCGTGTTCGCCTACAAGGTTGCTGACCCTGAACGCTATGGTGTCGTGGAGTTCGACGAGCAGATGCACGCCGTCTCGATCGAGGAGAAGCCGGCCGAACCCAAGTCCAACTACGCCGTCGTGGGGCTGTACTTCTACGACAACGACGTGGTCGAAATCGCCAAGAACGTTCCTAAGAGCGAACGCGGCGAGTACGAGATCACTTCAGTAAACGAGGAGTATCTCCGCCGTGGCAAGCTGAAGGTTGCCACCCTCAACAAGGGTGACGTCTGGCTCGACACGGGCACCATCGACTCACTCAACGAGGCCAGCGACTACATCCGAGTACTCCAGAAGCGCACCGGCCAAATCATCGCCAGCCCCGAAAAGGTCGCCACAGAGGAAGGATTCATCACCGCAGCGAAGCTCTCCGAACTCGCAGCGCCATTGAAGAAGTCCGGGTACGGATCGTACTTGGAAGAATAGAAGGGTTCGCGCAATGCGACGGCCGGGATCACTGCGATCCCGGCCTTTTCTTTGCTATACTTAAACAATGGTTCAGGAAAGATGCAGAAAAATTTCAAAACAGTTTACTAAATACTTCGGTGTTGCACTTATTGGCTATGTCATTGATTTCGGGACACTTATCGCACTTACTGAAATTCTTCACGTTCACTACTTAATTGCAGCAACCAGCGGATTTATACTTGGACTTATCGTGGTGTATATATTGAGCGGAAAATACGTCTTTGGCGCTTCAAAAATTAAAAGTAGATTAATTGAGTTTTTGTTATTCGCAGTAATTGGGTTAGTTGGCCTTGGGCTATTAAATTTACTAATGTGGGTAATGACAGGATTATTCGGAATATATTACATAGTATCAAAAATTTTCGCCACTATTGTTGTATATATATGGAACTTTCTTGCGCGAAGAAGTCTTTACGAAGATAGGAGAGTAGGTTAAACTCCGTAAACTTTTTGCGCAAATAGCACCGCTTTTTTTACTCGCTCGAGCGCCTCACCAGGATTTCCTGGCCTCATCTCAATCGATACAAACCCATCGTAGTCAATACTCTTAAGTGCATCCGCAGCCGCTTTGTGATCAACATCACTCCTTTCTTCAACTTGCTCAAGCATTGGAGAGCTGATATGGAAATGTTTTACATTTGAACCTGCATTCTTAATCGAAGTTGTAATGTCGTCACCCGCTAAGGCCATACAAGCGATATCAAGATGAAGACCAAACCCTGGTTTACTCACAACTGCTACAAGATCTATACCTTGTTGAGCGTTCGTAACAAAGTCGCAATTGTATTGTGGAGCATTAGGTTCGATACAAAAGACAACATCATTATTAGAAGCCTCGTCTGCAATTTCAGTGAAAAACGGCACAGCATCTTCGACCGCCTGCTCGTAACTACTTTCACCCAACTGCCTGTTCTTGGGTGATCCGAACACCATTCTTTTAGCACCCATATTGCCAGCAAGCTTTACAAAATCTTTTAAATATTCTTTCGTAGCATTTCGATTGGATTCCGATTCAAAAAGTTTCAACTCTGGATGAGCAAATAAAATCGATTGAAAGGCTACTACCTCTATCCCATATTGGCTCCAAAACATCCTATAACTATCGATGTCGTCCTCTGAAACATGAATAGGTTCACCCCATTTTTTAGTAGGCGCAATTTCAACATATTTTACACCTAAGTTACGCAGCAACTCCGCTACATCAGCTTCTTCTTCGTTTAACCACGCTATATTAGAGATCGCCAGCTTCATTTTTCCGACTCTTTTCTACAAACAGTTTAATTTCAGCAAGTTCTTCTTCTTTAGTATAAAGATAGTTTTCCGGTCCACCATATAGCTTGGAATATTTACTATGCATGTCCCAATGAGCTGGGCTTACACCTTCAGGTCTATTAGAAAATGTAATGCCAAAAGCCGTCTTGGCTACCTCTGAAGTAGCAACAGGGGGGGTTGCAAGATTTACTAATGGAAGATTATTTTCAAGTGCAACTGAAATATCTTTCCATATATTTGCTAAATTATAGTATTGATATACCCCTTCAGCATGGATACGATCGACATTATTATCATTAAGGAGATCGTAAATTACATTTTTCTTAAGACCCTTACCGAATAGCCCCGGCAACCTTAACACTGTTGTGTCAAATTTATCCTGGCAATATTTCTCAAGATAGTACCTATTCAAGCCATATGGGAGCAGTTCATTTGTGTCAATTGGAGTATCCTCATTGGCACCATTTGGATCTTTATATACACCAACCGTAGAAATAAGAACAAGCTTTTTTATAGTTGCTTTTCCTAGATGAGATATAAAGTCATCAATTTCAGCCCGGTCAACCTCTGGCTCCTGATTAATCCGCCACATTTCAGCTCGGTTGGCAGCACTTACTACGAGATCGTACTCCTTACCTTCAATTTCTTTAATATTGCCGCTATTGTAAAGATCGTCGAACTGATGTTGTTCGAGAATATTTCCACCTACAAATCCTGTATATCCTATTAATGCCGTTCTCATAACTTAACCTTGCTTTTCTGGTTTATATTCACCTGCTACGGCCTTAAAAAGAACACCGAGTACATGTGCATTACCTTTAATTGGGCTAATTTTTGTTGGAGTTTTGCCCTTTTTTGGATAAGTGCGCGTGACCGGTGTTTCTATCGTGCGATATTTTTTTCGACGTGAACTTTCAATCGCAAGATAATAGTGTAGTTCGTATGTCATGAACACGTCACGAAATACAGCAATATCATCATCTTTCAACAGTTCTGCACTATACCCTCTAAAACCGTTTGTTGTATCCGTGTGACGTTTTCTAGACGCAAGACTTATGAGCGGCGCATGAATAAGATGAAGACCAATTTCACGAGACAATGGGGTATTTACTGCCTTGCCTCCAGGAATAAACCTTGATCCTTGAATATGATCGTATCCTTCCTCAAGCAACTTTACAAAGTTAGGAATAGCGGAAATATCATCCTTACCGTTACCATCAACAACAACTACACCCTTGTAGCCTTCCGTAAGCGCCCATGCAAAAGCCATCCTCATCTGAGCACTGAGCTTACCTTCACCTTTTTTAGTTAGTAGCGCCCTTACATTTTGCTCCCTTAGAAAGTTAAGCTCAAGCGAACCATCATTACTTCCACCATCAGCAACGACAATATCTATCATATTAGCGTATTGCTTCATTGATTTAAGCTGATTCTGTATCCGCTCGCCCTCGTTAATTACGAATATACAAACACAATAATCATTCTTTTTAGGTGTTATTTCGTCAAATCGAAAATCAGGAAAATCCCAATTAGGCTTTTTCAGTTTAATTATTGACGTACTTGTTTTACTTACCATATATTACCTCGTTGTGTTTTTCCGATCCATATTAGCCATAGCTACTGTACTCGTTAATTCGTCCGCAATATAGTATTGCGGATCGCGGTGTGTTTCGGTGAGTATGCGTCCAATATACTCAGAGATAATAGTTAATACAATAAACATAATGAAAAACATTAATGATAGTTGCATTGACGTGGAAGTCCATCCAGGTGCAAGTGAGCTTCCGGCAAGGTTGAGGATTAAAACGTATAGTGCATACACTACATTAATCGCACTTGCAGACACACCAAGCCAAGTCACAAAACGAAGTGGGTGCGTAGAATAGCTTGAGATGATTTCTAGCGCTTCTATAACACTTGTATTCAGTTTCCGTTGGCTTCCAGGATTCTTTAGCGGGTTATAACAAAAAATATCATAGCTATACCCTATCTTTCTCGCCATATGTCTTACGTGCCGAGAATGCCTACCGGAAAGAGAGGTTAAAGAATTAATAGCCCTTCTGCTATATGAGGCGTGATATGTTGCATTTAACGGTATGTCTATACCAACATACTTGCGGTTATACCAGTAAAAAAGTTTTCTTCCTGCCTGTGTGCCAAAAACACCAGTAATTGGAACCGAACTAACGCCTTGAACAACATCATGGGAAGTATTTTTTTCAACTAGGCTGGTTATATTCGATGGCGAGTCAATCTCCGGGTCAAGGGTACATACGTAATCACCAATAGATACATCTAAGCCCGCAAAAAGTGCTGTGTCATACTTGAAGTTTTGAGATAATCTTATCAAACGAATACAAGGTAGCTCATCTAAAAGGCCGGCAACCACCTGAAATTCTTTAGTAGTTGCTCCATTGTCGACTATAATAATTTCAAAATTAGTATAGTTATCATTCAAGACTTTAAATAGTTGCCTGATATACTTACCGATATCTTCAGTTTCTGGCCGTAATACGACTACGGCAGATACAAAGATGTCCTTTAATTCTCTATTTTTCAATTCAGTTTTCTTCATAGAAATTCTCTATCTCATCATAAATATCGTAAATATTATCTAACTTACCACCCATTATACAGGCGTAGCCTTTTATACCGAAGTTTGGCTTAAATAAAATAGGCCTACTGTCATCGCTTTCGCTTTTTAACAGTACAGTCTTAACGTCGCTAATAGATTCTACATACTTCATATCTTTTAATGCGGGTATATACCTGATAACGTCGGCGTACATTTTTTTAAACTGGGTTTTTATAGGGTTATTATTTAAATATGCATGTGGATCGGTTAATTTCTCATCGGCTGATTCGCCGTCATTCCACGAACTATGCGGAGTGTATCGCACATGCGAAAGTGTGTGTAAGCCTTTGGTTGGAAAGGGCATTATAGAAAAAAACGGGCCATCCATGACGGTAATACTAAATCTTTCCATGCCCTTAGGAAGTTTTATTAATGCCATTTCAGCGATTTCATGCTTAAGTGGTACAAGTGGGAGTTCGGAATTTCTGTGAAGCTTATTTATCTGCGAGTATGCACAATTAAATACTTTATCCGTCTCGTACTCACCTTTACTAGAAATTACTCGTATACCATTGCTAATTTTTTGAATCCTATGTACATCTTCATTTGTTTGTATTTTGATACCAGGGCTTGCTTTAATACTTTCGATTAAGATAGCCCTTAATTTATGTGAATCGAAGCCGTACTCTTTCACTTTAAAGACAGATTCAATCAGCCTTGAATTAAATAATTCCTTAATCTTTTTTTCTGCAGGATGTATTTCTGCTCCTATTTTTTGAGAAAAATTTTTAAACTGATAACTATTAACTTTTGACAACAGTCTGGCGATTGCGTAATATTTATCAAAATCGCTTATTATCGCAGTCTCATAGTCACTAACAAACCTTGAGAAATTTGCAGTTGAACGATAGGCTGTAAGGATACTCCTTGGGTAATGGTAGCCGTTATGTACTCTGGCTTGGTTTACGTAAGAAGCTCGCGTCATAAGTTGATCTTCTTTTTCTAAAACTATTATGTTTTTTACACCGATGACGTCACGCAAATACAAGGCTATGCTCAAGCCATAAAAACCACCCCCTATTACAATAGCCTCGTCCCTGTGTTTCATTTCGGTTAAATATTTTTATGAATTTGTATAGAATCTACCTATTGTCACCATTATAGCAACAAAAGCAACTATGACACATCCCGCTATAATAACCGCTGAGCGCGAACTATTATTTTTTGCATTTTGAGTTACAAAAGGAAGTAATAATAATGGTAGTATTGGCAGGAAATACCTACCTTGTATGCCTAGGATCGAGCCGAATTGATATGGGGTCCAGTATAAATACAAGGCTGCGGATATTATTGCAATAACGATACAGAATACACCTATCGTTATCAAGCCAAACCACGTTTTAGTTTTTGTAATTTTGAATATTTTTTCTAAACGCTGTTCGTTCTTAGACGTCGTGCCCACGGAAAATATCACTATAATCGCTGATATAATTATAAACAACATAGGGAGTGTTGCAGTCAGCCACCCGAAATTACCGAACATACCTATAATAAATCCATTGGCGTTGTTGGTAAGATACGTTGCTAACATTACCTTAAGGAATACAACAGGGTTTGATAATATAAGGTCTTTTTGAAGTTCAGGCTGTATTGATGAATTAAAATTTATAGTAATACCTGACGTACGCACATACCAAAGTAAGAAGATTGCAAAGGAAGCAGCCGCTGCAATACCTAATAAGATAAAAACCTTCTTTTCTCTAAATCTACTGTTGAAAATTGGCAACAGAACTAAAAGTGCCAGAAGTGGTATGTGAGCCTGTTTTATAAAACCTATTGCTAAAACTAGTCCGATCAGGAGAATTATTTTTTTTATACTCGTCTTCTTTTTCGAAAAAGAAAGATTTAGAACTAAAGACACAAAAAGAATAGAAACTGCATATGTTACAGCATCAGCTCCCATACTAACCGAGCTGGCGATAAACATAGGTATCAGCGTTATAGCGAATAAAACCCATTTTCCAAACGGTAAAAGTCTTATAGAGAAGTACACAGCGATCGCTACAAGTAAAAGTGAAAAGATCCTGCCAAGATACACAGTCGCCAGAATTGGAGCATCCAATAAAGAAACTAGCCAGTGTGAGATTATTAATGGGGCATAAACTATAGGGGTGTAGATTGCCGTATTA
>JBIIRX010000019.1:0-14110 GCA_044341315.1 Saccharimonadales bacterium (SeqCode) | reverse complement strand
CGATACGTCAGATTGAGGCCCCGAATTTAATATCGAGCGTCGTGCGTCGGAATGAACCAACTACCATACAAGTGCCGAAATATTACTTTGCACCAAACAGTGCTGTTACGGTCGAGCTCCATTCCCAGAACGTTACGATTGGAACTGTTTCCGCTCAACAGGACGGGTCTCTCTTAGCAGAGTATGCACTTCCAGATAGTATTCCGCCTGGATATCACGTACTCCACCTCTTAGGTACAACGCCAGCCGGTACCCTGGTTGATGTATATAAGACGGTAGCTATCATAGAGGGTGCTGAGGGTGAAGCGCCAATAGTACCTTCGGTACCTACACACAATCCCAATCAAGCCCCGCTAGAATCGCCCACTCGTACAGCCGCAGATCCGATCGACGATGTATCACTTCTTTCGATAGGCCATGTGTATGCCGATCAGGCGGTATTGGGGGCCCAAGCTAATCTATTGCCTGCACGAGGGATATCAATACACCAGTTCGAAATGAGACCGCACGAATCAAAAGATACCCCAAGCTATGCCGTGGTTGGCGTAGTAAGTACGGGTGGAGTGAGCGCATCCTTACTTGTCGCCTACCTGATACGCAGGAAGTTGCATGCAAAGAAAGGCCAAAGGGTATAATAAGCCGTATGAACATTAGAACTATTGTTAAAAAAATCATTCCCCACCAGTTATTTTCGAAGATTGAGCCAACTGGGCATCTGATAGAGTCGGTGCTGATGAATATTCGGTACGGTTTTCCTGGAAGAAAAGTCCGTGTCATTGGCGTAACTGGCACAAATGGTAAAACCACAACGACTTTCATGATTCATACAATGCTTCATGAGGCGGGGGTAAAGGTAGCGATGATGAGCACCGTTGCGTATGGTATTGGTGACGATTTGACCTACCCGACAGCTCACATGACAACTACAAAAGCCTCAATCTTACAAAAACGTCTTCGTGATTTTGCCCGAAAAGGCGTAGAGTGGGTGGTCATCGAGACATCGAGTCATAGCCTTGCTCAGCATCGCATCTGGGGGGTTCCGTATGAAATTGCAGTTATCACAAACCTTACTCACGATCACCTCGAGTACCATGGGACGTTCGAACGGTATCTTGATGCAAAGCGGCAACTGTTTGTGATTGCAAATAAACACGGTATGAAGCTTGGTATTGCGAATGCCGACGATCCGAACGTTAAGCCATTTACAGACAGTATTCGTACAGCGGTAACCTACGGTATTCATGACGGTGACCTCAAAGCAACGAACATTGCATTAACAGATACGAATTCAACGTACGAAATTGATGATGGTACGGATCATTATGCTATGACGGTGAATATACCAGGTGAATTCAACATTAGTAATAGTTTGGCGGCGGTTGCTGTTGGTAAAGCGTTGAAGTTATCTGTCGCTCAGATTGAAAACGGCATTGCGGCGTTGCATTCGGTTGCAGGAAGAATGAATCGGATTGAAGCTGGTCAAGCTTTTGGGGTGTTAGTAGACTTTGCGAGTACCCCTGACGGGTTTGAGAAGTTTTTCAAAAGCGTTCGTCCGCTCGTAAAAGGCAAATTAGTCGCAGTCTTTGGTTCAGCAGGTAGGCGCGATGAAACAAAACGAGCACAGCAAGGTGAAATTGCAGCCCGCTACGCAGACGAGCTCATTATTACCGAAGAAGATGATCGTGATGAAGATGGTGCAGGTATCCTGGCGCAGATAGCCAAGGGTGCAGCAAAGCATGGCAAGAAAGAGGGCGACGGCCTATTCGCCATACTCAATAGGGAAGAGGCGATTGGTTTTGCAATGACCCGGGTTGGCGCTGCCGATGATATGGTGGTACTGCTTGGTAAGGGGCATGAAAAAACGATTGAACGTGCCAGTGGGGAGCACCCATGGAATGAGTCAGCGGTAGCGCAAGCAGCCCTTGAGTCATTGCTTGCGGAAAAAGCCTCTAATTAGTAATAGTAATCGTGGGTCCGTTGGTAATACATTCGACGGTGAACGCGTTCACCTATCTTTTTCCAGACTGTGTATCGTGGTGATGACAGAACATAATCGTATACTCCGATATAATCGGTGACCGTTTTACTAAATGAAGTTTTGAATAATCCAATACCGTAGTGCGGATGCTCGGGATTATGAATTTGGTCGCTTGGCGGTGAGCCGCAAAAGTCATGAATACGCACACCTCTGCTGTGTGCCCATTGTATGACATGCCACTGGAGAAGGTGGCTCGCACCGTAGGCGGTTCGCTTACGAATTGAGGCACCGTCCTTGTAGGTTGATTTTGTGCCATACGTCATTGCATACGCCCCCGCAACTATCTCGCCCTCGTAGTAGGCAAAGAAAAGTTGGCCGAGTCCACCGGTGCTAAACGTCTCCCAGAATGATTTGTAGTAAGAATAACTACGTATTCCAAACTGTCCTTCGGCTGTTTCTGAAAGGAGGGCGTACATTTTTTGCGCGTTATCCTCTGTAACAGGAACCTGCTGCACTGTGACCCCGTCGCGCTCCGCACGACGAATCGCGTGACGGCCTTTTTGCGGTAAACTCATCAGTAATGCATCAAGTGATTCTGGAAGCGCAAGGGTGATAGTTGAGGGGTTAGGGATAATTGGAGCGGCTTTACGTAGCCCTTGACGCTCAAGCGTTGGCGCGGTTTGTGCATCTAACTCTGACTCAACCTTTATTAGGAATACGTGTGCCTGCTGCGCAAGTGGGGTGAGTGCTTCCAGTACATCAGAAACCGCTTTTGGCGAGAGGACCCCCGGTCCTTTTGGAAGATACCAAAAACGACCAAGCGGAAATGTTGTTTTTTCAAGAACAGTTACTGCCAGCGAGTCAACAACAATATAGCGTGGTGTGTAGCCGGTGAGGACCTTTATTTGGCTATATTCGTAACTCGCAAATACATTTCCTGCATCAGGGTTTCGTAAAATAAGCTCGTTCCAGTGGGAAATTTCATCAGCAGTAGCATACCGTGCGTTCATTCTATCTATTGTACCGTACCTCATAAAAAAAGTTCCAAGCGAGCTGCCTGGAACTTTTTAATCTACGAGTGCTTACGCGTCTTTACGCGAGAGGTAGTCGATCTCTTTGATGATCTCGAGCAGTGCTTCTGCACGGCGCTTTTCATCGCTAATTGCCTGAGCCGCACTGTGTGCAGGTGCAATTAAAGTTGAGTCGTCGGTGCTGCGAAGAAGCATAAGGTAGGCATCGAAGCGGTCATCTGCAGGCAAGTCGACGTGGTCGATGAGAGGGCGAAGTTCACTGAGGGCTTGGCTTTTAATTGAATCAAGACCAGGGGTGTTGTCTACGGGTGCAAACGCAGGAGCTGGCGCTGGCGCAGGAGCTTCTGGAACCGGTGGAACATTGAGGGGTGCTGGGTCAACGACTGGTGCAACGGGTGCAGCTGGAGCTGTTGTTGTGACAATCGTCTGCTCATAGGTTGGCATAGCTGGTGCTTCTGGCTCATCTGGTAATACGCCAGCAAGTGCTTTGGCAAGCTCTTGATCGTCGCTGATAGATTGCGTTGTGTTGTCCTGCGGAGTAATGTCCATTTCCCACCTCGAATTAAAACATTTATGCTTATTTAAATTTACTGTATCATAGATACAGATTGGTGGGAATAGGCATGACAGACATATTAGACAACGCGAACGTCGTATTACAACGCGATCCGGAGAACGCCTTGGGTGTTGCTACCGAACAGTATACGCAGACGATCTTCGATGCACGGGTAGTGCATCCCGAGCATGACGGTCGATTAATCACGTCAGTTTTGATTACCGGCATGGGTGGCTCTGCATTGGCAGCGCTGCTTGCAAAAGTGCTTTTTAAAGATGAGCTGACGATTCCCTTTGAAGTCAGCCGTGAGTACACGCTGCCAGCATATGTAAATGAGCACACGCTTGTTATTGCGAGTAGCTACTCTGGTAACACTGAAGAAACAGTTGCTGCACTTAAAGCAGCTCGCGCAAAGGGTGCACAAATTGGTGTGGTAGCGTCGGGCGGTGTCCTGATTGACAGTGCTGAAACGCATTCTATTGCCTATACACGTATTCCATCGGGTATTCAGCCACGAATGGCCGTTATGTACAACTTACGGGGACTATTTGCACTGCTGGTAAACTTCGGTGTCATTTCGTCGCGCTGGATGACAGAGCTTGCGGGTGTATCGGATTGGCTTCAGCAAGAATCTAAGCACTGGGTACAATCGGTACCCACCGAGCAAAACTACGCTAAGCAGCTGGCGTTGGAAGCGGTAGGGAAAACGCCGGTATTCTATGGCACGCCGCTGACCGCACCGCTTGCGTATAAGTGGAAGATTAGCTGGAACGAGAATGCAAAGAACGTGGCATTTTGGAACCAGTATCCAGAATTCAACCATAATGAATTTCTTGGCTGGTGGTCGCACCCGGTTGAAAAACCATTTGCCATTTTTGATGTTGTTTCGTCGCTTGACACCGCTCGTATTCATCAACGCGTAGAGCTATCAGATAGGTTATTAAGCGGCAAGCGTCCGCATGCAACAACTATCGAGCTAAAAGGTGATACGTTATTGGGTCAACTGCTCTGGGGGGCGATTCTCGCAGACTTTGCAAGTATTTACACTGCGATCTTAAACGGTGTTGACCCAACGCCGGTTGTACTGATCGAAAAGCTCAAGCAAGAGCTCGCCACCGACCCACGCTAATCGTACTGCCGTAAGGCTGAGATAGGGTCTTTACGAGCGGCGCGAATTGCAGGATACAGTCCGAAGAGCGTCCCGACAACGACTGATACACCCAAAGCGATACCTGCGATTTGCCAGTTAAGTACTGGATCGAATGTGAGGAACATACTAATTCCAAACGCAAGGACGTAGCCAAGGACGTAGCCAGCTATACCACCACCAACGCTGAGTGCAAGCGATTCAATCAGGAACTGCCAGACAATATCGCCGCTGGTGGCGCCGAGTGCTTTGCGAATGCCTATCTCGCGGGTTCGTTCAACGACACTAACAAGCATGATGTTCATGATACCAATGCCGCCCACAATCAGAGATATAGCGGCAATAGCGGCCGAAGCTCCGGCGATGGCAATAAATATTCGGCTGGTTGGCTGGGCAACTGCATCGCCTGATTCAACGGTGAAATCGGCTTGGCCAAAATGCGTTCGTAGCAGAGCCTGATTTACGTTCGTCATAATAGCTTGCAGGTTTTGTACAGAATCACTTTTAATATTGATTTGCTGAATATGGCTCGCACCCTGATTCAACTCGCGCCCACTTTCCATATTCAGTACTACTGCATTATCAAAATCGACATTATTGTAATTAATAGGATCGTGCTGGCGTTTCAAGATGCCAATGATGGTAAAGGGTTTGCCTTTGACGGTAACCGTTTTACCAATACTTTGTTCGGTACCGAAGGTGTTTACCGCCAGCTGCGCACCAATAACCGCTGTTGCGTTACTGAGCGAAGGGTCGAGGAACTGGCCATCTTTGATCGTCAAGCCACTGACAGTTTCGAGTTGTGGTGTGGTTGCGACAATCGGTGTGCCCGATGGAGCGGCAGTGTCTCCGGACACAGCACCTCGGAGCACCATGAGTGGAGCCACTGCCTCAACATGGTCAATTTCTTCAATAGCACTCACGTCTGCATCGGTGAGCGTGCTGGCTGCAAACTGCGCACCGAACTGAGTTACTTCTTGGGTAAGGTTACCGGTGGTGGCGCCAGGGCGAACGACGGCAATATTACCACCGAGCGCATCGACTTGCGTGCCGATAATGCGTGTTGCTCCCACTCCAAGTGCCAAAATTGTTGTAATACTTGCTATACCTATCGTAACACCGAGCATGGTGAGTATACTTCGAGTACGGTTCGCTTTAATAGATTGTCGGGCATTTTGAATGTGCGTAAGAATGAGGCTGCGAATCATACCTGGACCTCTTTCTTTTTTCGAGCGCTGCGCTTTTTCGGTGCATCTTTACTCAGGGGTTTTTTGGTACTTTCGCGAGAAGGGAGGGGGAGCCTAAAGGTATCAGTGTCGATTTTTCCATCAAGCATAGTAATAACTCGACTTGCGTAGGTAGTCAGGTTTGGGTTGTGTGTCACCATAATGATGGTATTGCCTTTTTTATGTAAATCAGACAGCTCCTCCATAATAATGTGACTGGCGTGTGAATCAAGATTTCCGGTCGGCTCATCAGCCAGGATAATTGAAGGGTTGTTTACTAATGCACGGGCGATGGCCACTCGCTGCATCTGACCTCCAGATAATTGGTTTGGCATGTAAAATTCACGCTGGCTTAAGTGGAACGTTTCAAGCATTTTACTGGCTTGTTTAAGGCGAGCTAATTTTGACACCCCCTTATATATAAGCGGCAGTGCGACATTATCAATAATGGTGAGGCGGTTAATGAGGTTGAAGCTCTGGAAGATGAATCCGATTTGCTCACTACGAATATGGGCTTGGCGTCGATGGCTCAGCGAACCAACAGAACGACCTTCAAGCTCATATTCGCCTTCTATGTCGCTATCAAGCAAACCAAGAATATTTAGGAGCGTTGTTTTGCCGCAGCCACTCGGCCCCATAATGGCAATAAATTCGCCTTTTTCAATTGTCAGGTCGATGCCATCAATCGCATAATGCTCGGCGTCACCAATACCGAAGCGCTTTTTGAGCTTACGTAACTGAATTACGGGGTGTGTTTTTTTCGCAGTCATTGCTCTATAGTATGCGAGGTATTTGACGCTTAGGCAACAGCTGGTTCGCAGTGGAAAAAACAATAGTTGGCGAAAGTGGTGTATTTTCCTACAATAAGAGCTGTCTGGAGGGGTGGCCGAGTGGTTGAAGGCGCACGCTTGGAAAGCGTGTGTGCGGGCAACCGTACCGTGAGTTCGAATCTCATCTCCTCCGCCAAGCGTAAGCAATATGTATGATACTATTTATTCAATGGGATTCAATAAGCACACATTTTGGCACAATATTCGAACAATCAGCACGGGGCTATTTGTTATCGGCTTAATACCCTCACCTTTTTTATTTATGGGTTCAGTTAACCTATCTTCTGTAAGTGCCTACGGTCTATACATGCTCTTATCTTTAGTTGGTATTATTCTCGGCTCAATTTTGACCGCCCAATATCGACATCTTGCTGATACTGAAGATACAAAAAAGAAGAGAGAAAAAATCTACGGCATTATCGGTCTCTCGTTGATTCTGATACCACTCCTAGTATTTCTGGTAATTTCTTGGTTAATTAAATGATACTTATTTATTAGTAAAGTTCTAACTTTGTAACAAATGCTCCGCCAAGATAGACCAAATAGACAGTCAGTACTTTCTAGCTGTTATGTTTAAATTAAAATATGAGCAAACCAACTCTTCAGCAATTGACATCAGCCCTTCATGAAGCATGGGACGAAAAAACAGGTTATGCAGGTGTGGGTGAGTGGACACCCAATAATCCTGCTCGCGGACAATGCGTAACTTCATCGCTTGTAGTTCAAGATTACTTTGGCGGAGAGATAGTTCGATATGAAGTAAAGGCAGAGAATATTGATGAGACGCATTATTTTAATATTCTCGAAGATGGAACGATTCTTGATACTACAGGTCAACAATACAAAGTAGCCGTAAGTATGAAGCCGAAACCCGTTGACTTGCAAGGATATTTAAATGTCAGAGAAAAGCGGTTAGCGGATAAAGAAACCAACTATAGATACAGTTTACTTAAATCAAGAGTTGAACAACTACTTAACAGTACAGAGTAAAGTTCTAACTTTGTAACAAATGCTCCGCCGAATTAAAACAACGATCTGTTTGGTTGTTATTTTAATTTAGTGTTGACTGGTTCCAACTCACGGGTGACAACTTTTTGGCGCTAAACCGAGAGTGCGTTCTCGGAGCGGAGCAAGCTTGCCTTTCTCTATCTCATCTCCTCCGCCGTATGGATCCGATAAGACGGTTAGAGTCGCCGAGCTATTTTTTGCTACTATACATATATGAGAGATCTTCAGCAAAAACCCTTTTACGGTTTGATTAAAGAATTTAACCATTGGGTTGTGCTATTTCGAGAAAAACAAGTAACCATCGGTAGTCTTATCATTATGTCTAAGGAATTAGAAAAAGAAAGTCTCGGTGATGTCTCTGCCGAGGCGTGGACCGAATTTCCTGAAGTAAGCGCGTTTGTAGAGAGCACTATCAAAAAAGCATTCGGGGCCGAAAAGTTTAACTATCTTGCGCTCATGATGTTTGATCCTGAAGTACATTTCCATGTTATTCCACGGTACTCAAGCCCGGTGACGTTTATGAACAAAGAATTTATTGATCCCGACTGGCCATACGCGACTAAGAAGATTGCATTGGATCTAGATGAAGAAACTCGAGATGCAATTAAGAGCAAGATTTTATTAGTGACGAATCAATAAAAAGGTACCTAGAACAATAGTATGTTTGCTACCATATCCCTATGAACTCCGAAACTATCACCGGCCGCTACCGCCACTACAAAGGCAACGAATATGAAGTCATCTGCGAGGGTACTCATACCGAAACAGGCGAGAAGCTCGTCGTATACAAAGCGCTGTATGAACCATACGCCATATGGGTTCGTCCCTACGATATGTTCTTCGAAACGGTAGTTGTTAATGGGGAAACCATCCTACGTTTTCAGAAGGTAGGTGAGTAATGGAGCATATACCGAAGGTGGCAGCCCAAAAGTTTGAAAAAGGGCCAGTCACTTCATGGGAATACCCCATGCAGGAGGCCTCGCTTAACGTAGCGCCTATTTCTATACGAGGACGATATCCTGAAGTAGGGTATACAGAAAATAACGTCGTTGATTCGGTAGTATATGTTATGAGCGGTACGGGCGTTTTAGGCATAAAGGGTGGGGAAGATACGCTCCTTAACGTGGGTGATCAGGTGCACATTGCCGTGCGTGACTCCTACTATTTTGTAGGTGAACTCGATATCCTGTACGCGGCTACACCTCCGTGGACTCCTGATCAGACAAGCCAGAGTAGCTAACTCAAAGCGTACATGCTTAAAACACCATATATAGCGTTGTAAAAAACAAACATACCGCTACCTATAGCATTATAGAGGTGAACATAAGCGGTATGGCGATGTGGTCAAAAAAACCCTCGAAAATGCTTGAAAAACCATATCTAGGGGCTTATAGTCATCACTAAGCACTACGCGGGTAGTGAAATAAAAATACACATGAGGCAGGAAGAAAAGCGCCGATTATCGGACTTCTTCTTGCACCCCTACGGGGGTACCTGGGGAGGTGTCATGACGATAAAAAGGGGAATAGGGGAACATGACAAACATTTCTGTTGTAAAGCGTGACGGCACACGGGAGCCATTTGACGCGAATAAAATTAACCTGGCGCTTGTAAAAGCCAGCGAAGGGCTCGACGACCAAATTGCAAAGGTAGTTGAGGTTGCCTCACAGCTGCAACTCACACTGTTCGATGGTATTACCACCGATCAGCTCGATGAAGCCGTGATTCAAACTGCACTTCAAAACGTAAAAGATGACCCAGACTACGACAAGATCGCCGCACGTCTTCTTTTGAAAACACTCTACAAAAACATTCTTGGTGACTACGAAACCGATAAAGATTTGCAGAAGCTTCATGAAAAGAAGTTTGCTGGCTACATTAAAGATGGCGTTAAGGACGGCCTGCTTGATACCCGCCTCGCAGATGGACGCTTTGACATTGCACAACTTGCAAAAGCACTCAATCCAGCAAAAGACGACCTTTCAAAGTACCTTGGTGTTATTACTAACAAGAACCGTTACGCCCTGCGCAAAGGAAGTGGCGAACCAATCGAAGTACCACAGTACACCCACATGCGTATCGCGATGGGGCTGTCTATTAACGCCCAGGACCCAACCGCTTCTGCCCTTGATTTCTACCATCACATGAGCAACCTTGACTACGTTCCGGGCGGCTCAACACGTGTGAACGCTGGGGGTGCCTTCCCGCAACTGTCGAACTGTTTCTTGATTAACGTGGACGATGACATGGAATCAATTGCCCAAAGTGTTCGCAACACCATGTGGATTGCTAAGGGTACTGGCGGTATTGGTATTGGCTTTACGAAGCTACGCGCCGCTGGAAGTCCGGTCAAAACCACCAACACTGAAAGTACTGGCCCAATTCCTTTCATGAAAATGATCGACACTGCACTCTTCGCAGTCAGCCGTAAAGGTAAGAAAGCCGGCGCTGCTGCAATGTACATGGAAAACTGGCACCTGAACTTCCCGCAATTCCTCGACCTGAAAGCAAACTCCGGTGACCCGTACCTTCGTACTCGTTTTGCAAACACCGCAACCTTTATTAGTGATGAATTTATGCGCCGGGTTGAGAAAGATGCCGACTGGTACCTGTTTGACCCAGCTGAAGTGATGGACCTCACCGAACTGTATGGTGACGAGTTTAGCAAGCGCTACAAAGAATATATTAAGTTAGCCGAAGCCGGAAAAATCCGTAAGTTTGAAAAAATATCGGCTCGCGAGCAATTCCGCGCCATTCTTATTCAGCTTCAAGCTACCAGCCACCCATGGCTTACGTGGAAGGACACCATTAACGTTCGTGCACTGAACAACAATACTGGTACCATCCACCTTTCAAACCTGTGTACAGAAATTACGCTTCCACAAGACAATGAAAACATTGCAGTCTGTAACCTTGTCAGTATTAACCTATCTGCGCACCTAAACGAAGATAAGACATGGGACTGGGAGCGACTGGCCGAAAGTTCACGAAGCGCGATTCGCCAACTCGACAACCTGGTTGATATTACAGAGCTACCAGTAAGCGAGGCAATGCATGCCAATAGCCAAACACGTGCACTTGGGCTTGGCTTTATGGGCTTCACTGACGTGATTGAAAAGCTCGGGTACAGCTACGAATCTGAAGAAGCCTACGAACTCGTCGACCGACTAACTGAATACATTAGTTACTACGCAATCGATGAATCAGCTGAACTTGCGAAAACGCTTGGAAGCTACCCGGCATTTAAGGGGAGTGGTTGGAGCAAGGGAATCTTGCCAATCGACACGATCGATCAACTTGCTGAAAACCGTAAGGTGAAGGTGAAGATTGACCGTAAGGCGCGTCTTGACTGGGATGGTCTCCGCTCGAAGGTGAAGAAGGGTATGCGTAACGCGACACTTATGGCAATTGCGCCAACCGCAAACATTGCGCACATTGCCGGTACAACCCCAGGTATCGACCCGCAATTCTCACAAATCTTCAGCCGCTCAACGCTCAACGGTAAGTTCCTCGAAGTAAACGTGAACCTTATGAAGGACCTTAAAGCGCTTGGTATCTGGGAAGAAGTTAAAGACGAACTACTCATTAACCAAGGTGATATCCAAGGTATTGAAGCAATTCCACAAAACCTTAAAGATGTTTACAAAACCAGCTTCCAACTGTCACCATACGCGTTTATTGAAGTTGCCGCCCGCGCACAAAAGTGGGTTGACCAAGCGATTAGCCGAAACATGTACCTCGAAACACGAGATATCGACGAATACGAGAAAATTTACACCGAAGCATGGCGCCGTGGCTTGAAAACGACCTACTACCTGCACGTTAAGCCGCGTCACCAATCCGAGCAAACAACTGTGAAATCCAACAAAACCGAGAAGATCCAAAGTGCCACTGGTGGCCGAAAGACCGGCTTCGGCTTTGCCCGCGTCGCGAAATAAAAAGAGAAAGGAGATACGATGACGAAACAAACGAGTATACCCGTACAGAAAACCGAAGAGCCGTTTACTGATACTGATCGAGAGGAGATTCATCGTATCATCACCGATCTTCGCCACACGTACCTCGAGCGGCACACCGAAGCGCTTGTTGCCTACCATAAGGCCGAGCGCGAGGTGAACCGCAAGCAGCATGAGGTGCATCGCATTGAGAAACACCTTGAGCGCATCGAGAACTTTTGTAAAGAAAATAACATTCCACTCATCGCCACGATACAAGAAGGAAATAAGGAGTAATATATGGCAACAAGTCGAACTGATGAAAACAACGCTGTCGATCACACTACCGGTATCCTCGGTACCGGCCTTCGTGACGGGTTACAGTTGAAACCAATTCGCTATCAATGGGCGTATGACCTGTATAACCAGGCGGTGGCGAACACCTGGTTTCCAAATGAAGTCCAGCTGGTTCGCGACCTGGCTGACTTTGAGAAGCTCAGCGAAGAAGAAAAGCACGCCCTTAAAACGGTCATTAGCTACTTGAACCCAAATGAGCTCCTTATTAACAAGTCATTGGCGTTCGGTATCTACCCTTACATTAATGCAGCCGAAGCCCATATTTACCTTTCAAAGCAGATGTGGGAAGAAGCCAACCATTTCATGACCTTCGAATACATTATTGAAACCTTTCCATTTGACCGTGAAGAAATTTATGCAGCTGGGTTTGGTAAGAAATCACTGGCGGCGAAGGCTGAATTCCAAAACCGTAACCTCTACCCAATGCTTGAAGGAAATGTTGACATTACCACAACAGAGGGTAAAAAAGCGTTTGTTCGTAGCCTTGTCGCCTACAACATCGTGCTTGAAGGTATTTGGTTCTACTCTGGCTTTATGGTGGGTATGAGTTTCCGTCAGCGTAACTTACTTCGTAACGTTGGGTCACTGCTCGACTGGATTACCCGTGACGAAAACCTGCACCTTACTTTCGGTATTAACTTGCTCCTCACAATTCTTGATGAAAACCCTGACCTACAGACTGAAGAGTTTGCCGAAGAAATCCGAGCGCTTATTCTGGAAGCAGTGGAACTCGAAAAGGCCTACAACCAAGATATGCTACCCAAGGGTATTCTTGGTTTGAACGCTGATTATGTGAACCAATACGTCATGTACATGACCGATCGACGCCTCGAAGAGCTTGGCTTTGAGCCAGAATACAATGTTTCTAACCCGGCTAAGTGGATGGCCGCAGCCAATGACACGCTTGAGCTGGTGAACTTCTTCGAGAGTACAAATACTTCCTACGAAGTGAACAGCGGAAAGTAGCCATGAGCGAACGCTCGTCGGTGAATAATATTCGCACCATCCTCGACGCTAACCTTGTTGGTACGCTCGCCACAGTTAACGAGGATGGTTCACCGTGGGCAACACCAGTGCATGTATTTGCAGACGATACGGCCGTCTATTGGTTTTCTCAAACGGGCCATCAGCACTCTGTGAATATTGAGCGTGATCCTCGGGTGAGCTTGGCACTGTGGGCACGAACAGAAGGAACGCTTGGGGCGTATATCTCCGGTACAGCCACGAAGCTAAGTGATGAGGATACGACAACACAAATTCTCTCGCTTGCCTCCCGTGACGGTACAATTCCAGCGCATTTTGCTGGTACATCTGGATATTGCTTGGAAATCGGTCAGCTTAACAGGGGTAAATCCACAGAAAAACGTTGGTATTTTTACAGCTAAATATGCCTAGACAGGCGCTATATGTGGCGTATAATAATTAAACATAAGCACTAAACATGGTGCCGAAATAATAAAAGAATAACGAACAGACAACTGAAAAGGGGAATAAAAATGAACGCTAGCACAATCATCTCGGACGACATGAGTCTTGACGAAAAACTTGCCGCAATTGACGCTGCAATGGCTGCCGCACAAGCTCAGGCAAACGATGATGCTGCTGCTCGTGGTACGTTTGCCGCACCAATTGACCCAGCTGACGCTACAATGTGTCTAGGCTGCCAATAACCCCGCAAAAACAAACGGGAGGGAAATACCGCTAGGGAGTTGAGCCCTAGCGGTATTTAGTTGCTACAATATATAGTACGAATACGCACAGAATGGTATACTAAGTATAGTGAAAACACAGATTGTTATTTTTGGAATTACGGGAGACCTTGCAGGACGCAAGTTGCTACCAGCGTTAGACTCAATCGTGCAAACCGGCGAATACGATGATATTTCGATCGTAGGCGTATCGCGACGTGAAGTAGCACTCGATGTACTACTACAGAACCAGCCACGCCTACGGCCGATTACAACGGTCTACACCATGGATCTTGCCCAGATAGCCGATTATACAGGCTTGAAAACAACACTTGAGGAGGTGGGCGCTGATCA
>JBIIRX010000006.1:0-20221 GCA_044341315.1 Saccharimonadales bacterium (SeqCode) | reverse complement strand
GTCGACTTTCTTGGTGAGGCAGGGCTAAACACACCACACTATAAAGTGCTTTTCGAAAAACCATTTGGCTTTGATTTAATTTCAGCCCAAGAATTTATTGATCGAACTGGGCGCTATTTTACCGAAGATCAACTGTATCGAATCGATCATTACATGGCGAAAGAAATTTCCGCAGAGCTTATACACTTACGGCAGAATGCCGAGAACCATCATCATCATTGGGACAACAGTTCAGTTAAAGCAATTACTGTTGTTGCCACTGAAAAAATTGGCATCGAGGGACGTGTTCAGTTTTACGAGCAAACCGGTGCACTGCGCGATTTTGTACAGGGGCATCTACTGCAACTACTCTCGCTTGTACTGATGCAACAACCCACCAGCGCACTCCTCGCTCCGCAGCGCCTCAAAGCGCTTAAAGCCTTACAGCCAGTTGATCCTGCCAAAGCGACTCGAGCACAATATGAAGGTTATCAAGTTGAAGTAGACAACCCCGGGAGCACGACAGAGACTTTCGTAGCTTTTGCAATTGAAAGTACCGACCCAGCTTGGCGGGGTGTACCAATCCGACTCCTTACCGGTAAAGCCCTGCACGAAAAGCGCTCGTACGTGAGAGTCGAATATACTGATGGAACCGAGGACATCTTTGATGAAGCTGTGCTTACTCAGCGTGACGGGACACACCTGGATGCTTATGAGCGTGTACTTATTGAAGCCACTGCTGGCAAAAAAGACCTGTTTACCAGTAGCCCAGAAGTGCTGCGCTCATGGCAACTTTTGACTCCGCTTCAAGAAGCCTGGTCGATGTCGAATGAGCCACTACCGACCTACCCACAAGGTACGGATATTACCGCCTTTACATTGCACTAACGCTACCTATAGCGCCGTGACAATACTACAACACCACAGCTATAGCGCGTACCTAAAAAAGAGTGATACAATAAAATCCCATGGAGGAGCATACTAACATGGGGAACAAACAAAAATATATCTTTGTAACTGGAGGGGTACTCTCTGGGGTTGGTAAGGGCATTACGGCGGCAAGTATTGGCGCAATCCTCCAAGCCAAAGGGTGCAAGGTGTCTATTCAAAAATGTGACCCGTATCTTAATGTTGATGCGGGTCTTTTAAATCCACGCGAACACGGTGAGTGTTTTGTTACCAAAGACGGTGCTGAGACTGACCTTGACCTTGGTCACTACGAACGTTTCTTGGATATTGAGCTCACGCAAAAGAACGCGACGCTTTCGGGGCGTTTGCTGAGTAACCTGATTGCTGATGAACGGGCGGGCAAGTTCAATGGCCAAACGGTGCAACTTGTACCGCACTTAACGGGGGCGATTAAAGATGCAATTGCTGATGCCGCTGTTGGGTCTGACATCCATATTGTTGAAGTGGGCGGAACAGTGGGTGATTACGAAGGGCTGAGCTTTGTTGAGGCAATCCGTGATTTTGCAACTCGAGTTGGCCGCGAAAATTGTTTTTATGTGCATGTGGTGTATGTTCCGTTTATTCAAACCAGTAAAGAATTTAAATCAAAGCCTGCACAGAATGCCTTAAATGACCTCAGAGGTTTCGGAATTGTACCAGACTGCGTGGTGGTTCGTACTGACGACCCGGCCCCTGGTGATATCGCGGCGAAGATTGCTCGTTTTAGCGGTGTTTCTGAAGACGCGGTGATCCTTCTTTCAAATGCGCATACTGTGTACGAAGTACCACTCACAGTCTATGCCAGTGGCATTGGCCCGGTACTCGAACGCTTTACAGGCAACACAAAAGTACCTGACTTATCAAAATGGCGGACACTTGCCGAAGCCCAAGAGACTCGTTTTCCAAAAACCGTGAAAATCGGCATGGTTGCGAAATACCTTGATAACGAAGATACGTATATTTCTGTTATTGAAGCCTTGAAAGCGGCTGCCTGGCACGAAAAGGTGAACCTTGACCTAAAGTGGGTGAGTGCTGAAGAGGCGACTGAAACTGAACTGAACGGGCTTGATGGTGTGTTGGTACCTGGCGGGTTCGGCAAGCGGGGCATTGAAGGCAAGGTTGCCGCTGCGCACTATGCATTAGAGCATAAAAAGCCCTACCTTGGGTTGTGTCTTGGTCTACAGGTATCCGTGATTGCCGCTGCTCGTCGGGCAGGGCTGAGCGACGCCAATAGTACTGAGTTCGATCCTGCCACTAAACATGATGTGGTGTACATTATGGAAGGGCAAGCTGGCAAAGAGTCTACCGGTGGGACACTCCGCCTTGGGGATTATGTCGCCAACCTCACGAAAGGTTCAAAAGTTGCCGAGGCCTACGGTGCAACCGAAACAGTTGAGCGTCACCGTCACCGCTACGAGGTAAATCAGAAGTTTAAAAAGGCAATTGAAGCGGGCGGTCTTACTATTTCTGGTACTTCGCCTGATGGGAAGCTCGTTGAATATATCGAAGCGGCACATCACCCGTATTTCGTAGCTACTCAGGCGCATCCAGAGTTTAAGAGCCGACCAAACCGGCCGCATCCTTTGTTTGTAGGGCTGATTAAGGCTGCGAAGCAATAGAAATACACCCGAAACGGTGTATACTAACAGAGATGGAACAACAACTTAGTCACATTATTAGTGAGCTGTACAATCTTGAAGTGCAGCCGCAAGTATCGCGCCCAGCCCCAGAGTTTGGTGACTACGCAACCAATATTGCCTTGCAACTCGCAAAACAGATCGGTAAAAGCCCACGCGAGATCGCTGAAGAAATCGCTGCAAAATTGCGCGAAACCGAGGCTTTTTCAGAGGTGACCATTGCTGGTCCTGGTTTTATTAACGTTCGTGTTTCTGGCTCTACTTTAGCGCGAGAACTCCAAGCGGCGTGGAGCGACGCCTACGGGACTAATCAGGATGGCGCTGATAAAACAGTGGTGGTGGAATACCCAAGCCCTAACATGGCAAAGCCATATAGTGTTGGCCACCTTCGTCCTGGCAATCAGGGCTGGGCAGTGAAGCAACTAATGGAAGCGACCGGCTGGACGGTTGTTACTGATAATCATCTCGGCGACTCCGGTACACCACTTGGCATATGGATTACCGGCTTCTTGACGTTTAGTAGTGACGAAGCTTTAGAAAAAGACGGCGTGTATGAGCTCGGACGAGTGTATATTGCTACTAAAAAAGCCCTAAAGGAAGAAGCCGAACGTGGCGAAACGATCCTTGCCGATCAAGTACAAGGCTGGCTACTTAAATATGAAGGCGGCGATGCCGAGGCAAAAGCGTATAGCGACCGCTTTAACGAGATATCACTCAAGCACATTCACGATGTCATGAACCGTATGCATATCTCGACGAATTACGAATTAGGCGAGGCGTTCTTTGCACCGAAAGGCAAAGAGGCGGTTAAGAAACTGCTTGAAACGGGTGTGGCGGTTCAAAACGAGGATGGTTCGGTGATTGTGCCGCTCGACGACTATGGTTTTGACGTGCCCCTTTTGGTGCAAAAGAGTAATGGTGCAGCCCTGTATGCCACCACTGACCTGGCGACTATTCTGTACCGCGAAGAGAACTGGCACCCCGACAGGGTTATTTATGCGGTTGGTGCCGAGCAACAGTTTTACTTTTCGCAGTTATTTGCCATGGCAAAAAAACTGGGCATTACCACTGAATTGGTTCACCTTTGGTTTGGCTTTATTGACCAACTCAACGAAGATGGTACTCGAGAGAAGATGAGTAGTCGTAAGGGTGTCGTTCTTATGGAAGAGCTGCTCGACCAAGCCGAAGAAAAAGCCCGATCAGTAGTAAAGGGACGTGATATTTCTGAAGAAGATATCAAGAAAATTGCGCTTGGTGCCATTAAGTACAGCGATTTTGTGGCCGATCGCCGGACAAATATTTTATTCAACTGGGATACGATCTTCGCGCTCACAGGGGTAAGCGGGCCGTACGTGCAGTATGCCGCTGTACGTGTTAACAAGCTATTAAAGGATCACGGCTATGGTATACCCTATGTTGGTGTATACGATTACGCGAATGAAAAAGATGTTATCGCAAAGCTTCTTGAATACCCGGAGGTAGTTCGACGTGCCGCCAATGAACTCGAACCACATAAGGTAGCAAACTACTTATATGAATTGGCGCGAGAATTGAATCGCTACTACGAAGCGACGCCAATCGCGACGGCCGAGTTAGTCGAAGAGATTCGCCATGCCCGCCTTGGGGTATTGGCGAAGTCGTCGCATGTTTTTATGCACGGCCTCAGCCTGCTGGGTATTGAAGTACCCAGCCAAATGTAGCCCTTACGGTTGCAGACCTCTACTTCAAAGGTGTATACTAACCGCATTATGACAGTAGTGACACATCAGCACTGTATGCTTCTTTGCCTCATGCTCGATGCGTCCTTGACGTCGTAAGTTTTATTTGCAGAAACAATAAACGCGTCGAGGGAAATCACCTCGACGCGTTTTAGGTCTACAAATGTAGTACCCGCACGTGCCTGCGAGCAAGTGCATACCCAGCGCGGCCCCTATGGGCCCGTACCTATACAATCAGGAGGAAACGATGAGCAATTCAGATACGACAGTCGGCGACCTTGTAATGTGTATCGCTGAGAAGCAGAGTATCACGTACAACATCTACGATCCGCCAAACTGGCCCGGATACAGGAGCAATATCGCACAGGTGGTTGGCTGTAGCGACTATCAGACCGACAACCTATTGCGGGCAGTCGCCATGCTCGCGGGTGACCATCACTATGTGGTTTCGTCGCCGAGGTTGGTGCGTGAAGCAAGCGCGGATCAAGAGTTCCGCCCTGCTCAGTATGAAGTCACTGTCAGTCTCGTCTAGATGAGCTGGTGCGGAGCGGGGCTTACCCTTGTAGTCTCGCTCCGCCCGCTCGTTCATTCCTCCTGATTGTTCAACCCCAGAAATGATATACTGATAGCAATAACGAGGTGGTTAAAAAAGGAGCAGATCGTGGCAGCAACCCAGAAGAAAACGCAAAGTGAAAAGCCAAAAAGGGTACGCAATCCCGCTGTCGCAAAGGCACAGAGTACTGCGGCGAACAGTGCTAACCATGTTAAAGGCCACTTGGGCGGCTTTTTGGATTTCATTCGTGGTCAAGGAGTGATCGGCTTGGCAGTCGGTCTTGCAATTGGTACTGCGGCCGGTGACACGGTCCGTAGGATCGTCGAAGGCTTTATTAACCCGATTGTACAATTTATTGTCGGTTCAGGTGATAGGCTTGCGACGGCAACGTGGCACGTGGAGCTGTTCGGGCGATCAGCAGATTTTGCTTGGGGTGCGGCGCTCTCGTCATTTATAACACTCGTTGCAACCGCACTCGTCATCTACTGGCTGGTGCACGTATTCAAACTAGATCGGTTGGATAAGAAAAAACAGTAATGGACACAAAAACCGCAAACACCAAACAATCGCATGTGTTATGGGTAGACCTTGAAATGACGGGCCTCGACCCGCAGGAAGACCGTATTCTCGAAGTTGCAGCCATTGTAACAGACTGGAAGTTTAAGGAAGTTGCAACCTACGAGGCGGCTGTACTAGTAGGGCCACGCCTGGTCGAAAAGAGAATGCTCAAAGGCCCAGCGGCTGATTTTTGGAATAGTATCCCCACAACTCGCGATGCCTTAATAAAGCAAAATACCGAGAGCGGCCGATCGGCTCGTACGGTTGAAAATGAACTGCTCACATTTCTTGATGAGCACTTTAATGCCGCCCTGCCTATTGTGCTAGCTGGTAATTCCATCCACCAAGACCGAAAGTTTATCGACCGTGAATGGCCACGACTCAGTAAGCGATTACATTACCGCATGCTCGATGTTTCAGCGTGGAAATTAGTTTTCGAGCATACCTATAAGAAAAAATTCGCGAAAGCTGAAGCACACCGCGCTCTCGATGATATTCGAGGGAGCATTGAAGAATTGCAGTACTATTTGAATAAGGTAAAATCATGACCCACAAAGAACTCGAATCGTTCCTGCTATCGTTTCCAGAAACCTGGCTTGATTATCCATTCGGAGAGGGCACGAGCGTATACAAAATTGGACGTAAGGAAGAAGGAGCCGGAAAGTTGTTTGCAGTTATTGCCGACGGAAGCAGCCCGTTACGTGTCAGTTTGAAATGTGACCCGCAGCTTGCAGAGACACTCCGTGAAAAATATGAAACGGTTGTCCCGGGATACCATTTGAACAAAAAACACTGGAACACAATTATTTGTACGGGCCAGTTAAGCGATGAAGAAATTAAGGACCTTGCTCAACTGAGCTATCGACTCGTATCTGAGTCTGAGTAATTATTCGTTTGAAGCACTAAATGCAGCGATCGTTTTCTGGATGGGAAGAAGGTTATCGTACGACGTTTTCAAATAGTTTCGCGTCGCATTGCTGCCACCGGCGCTATACAATTTCTGGTAAAGAGCCAAGAGTGTCGAAAGCTGATAATTCATTTCCCGTGCGTAGGTACTATCGAACTTTGCATTGAGGCGCGCATCTTCAAGTCGTTGTTTCATGGAGGTCTGGCTTTCTGCTGCAGTGATTTCTTTAGGAATTTTCTCTACGCTTAAATCTTGCGCAGTTAACATTGGGGCTAAATCTCGACGAGTATTTGTAAGATATAGTTGGAGATCAGTGTTGGCGGAACGAATTTGCGAATTCTTTAACTTTTTCGCGGCGTCGTCGGCAATTTCTTTAGTCGTAGCAAGTCGACCAGCAAGTTGATTCCATGGTTCTTTTCGTCCACCGGCGAGGACACTCACGCTAATGCTGACAATAATCATTACAATAACAAGGATGATGCCAACGATAATGACAGTGCGCAGATTGAGGCCGAACTTTTGTTGCTTAGGAGCCTGCGGAGCAATCTGGTTGAGATAGTCGAGTGGCGTCTGTCCATTAGGCGGGTTCATGCACTCATTTAAGCATAATCAATAACAGAGGTAAAGGGTGCTATACTGAGAGATATGCAGGATGCCAAAGAAGAGGTACGGGCTCGGCTAAACATAGAGGACGTCATTGGTGAGTACGTCCAGCTTAAACGTGCCGGGCGAAACTTCAAAGGCCTCAGTCCCTTCAGCGGTGAACGAACGCCAAGTTTTTATGTAAGTCCTGAAAAAAATATTTGGCACGACTTTTCTTCAAACAAAGGTGGGGATGTTTTCAGTTTCATTATGGAAGTGGAAGGCATGGATTTTCGTGAAGCACTGGAACTGCTTGCCCAGCGAGCTGGTATTGATATGTCTCAGTATTCTTCCAAAGGAAGCCAGGAAGCGGCAAAGCTGAAGCGACGACTCCTTGAGGCACATCAACTGGCCGCAAAGTATTACCAGCAGACACTTCTGAGTAATCAACGTGCGCTTGAATATGTGTTTAAAAAGCGCGGGCTTAGTAAAGCTATTGTGCAGACTTTCCAGATTGGCTACGCACCTGACTCCGGTGACGCGCTGGTACAGTTCTTAACTAAGAAGGGTTTTACGGCTAAAGAACTATCAATTGGTGGCTTGACAAATCGTTTTGGAGGTGACTTATTCCGTGGCCGTATGATGGTGCCGCTGATGGACGCTTCCGGTCAGGTAATCGGCTTTACGGGTCGTATTATCAACGATGACCCGAGTGCACCCAAATACCTCAATACCCCTCAAACACCGCTGTACGACAAAGGCCGACACGTCTTCGGCTTAAGCCAGGCAAAAGAAACCATCCGAAAAAATGATTATGCGGTGATTGTTGAAGGAAACCTCGATGTGGTGAGTAGTCATCAAGCGGGGATTACCCAAGTGGTTGCAACTGCCGGGACGGCAATCACCGAAGCGCATCTGAAGGCGCTGGTTCGACTCAGTACAAATGCTCGCCTGGCGTTTGACGGTGATGCGGCAGGCCTGGCAGCAACCGAACGCGCTATTCCAATTGCCCAGCAGGTGGGGATTGATCTTACAATCATCAACCTTCCAGAAGGTGTAAAAGACCCTGATGAATTGATTCAAAAAGACCCAGCACTTTGGCAGAGGGCAATCGATTCATCCGAAGGGGTGGTTGATTGGCTCCTCACCCAGTACACAAAGCGTGAAGATATGACTGCACCTATTGGTAAACGCCGCTTCACAACGGCTGCGCTTGGTGTTGTCAGAGCATTGAACGATGCGGTTGAGCAAGAACACTACATGAAACGAATTTCTGAATACACTTCGACATCACTTGATACGGTGAAAGAGAAGCTACATGCAACAAGCGAAGAGGAGGCACCAAAAGAACTTCGTCCGGTGCACACGGTCGTTGATACAAAACCTGACCCGGCTGCCCAGCAAGATAACCTCCTTGCTTTGCTATTAATCGACCCACCTTCACGGGATCTTCTGAATGATTTAAACGGTGATATGCTTGCAACTGACGACCGGGCTGCGATTCTTTCATTTATTAAAAAAAGCACCGAAAGCATTGATACAGTACCCAAAGAGTTAACAGATTACGAAACATATGTTAAAATATTATTATTAAAGGCCGATACACGATACGGGGAATGGAGTGACAAAGATCGTTACTTCGAAGCAGCCCGCTTGATCCGCCTCATCATAACTGAACACAGGCAAATACAAAAAGACGCACTCACAAAAGCCCTCAGGGAAGCTGAGGATACTGGTAATGAGACAGAAGCGTTGCGACTACGACAAGCACTAAATGAACTCATAAAGGAGATACCTCGTGCCAAAAGGTAAGAAAAAAGAAGAACCAATCGTTGATGAAGTAATTGCCCTTGAAGAAGAGGCGATTGCGGATGTCATTCCAGCGACCGATCCACTCACCGTTGATTTCGACGGCCCTGCGCTTGAAGACCTCGAAGAAGTTGATACTGATGAAGACCTTCTGAGCCAAGAACAATACTTTGATGATGCCAGCGACGACAGCGTACGTCTCTACCTCCGTGAAATTGGTAAAATTCCACTATTAAACGCCGAAGAAGAGCTCGCACTGGCACAAAAAGTCGTTGCAGGTGACAAAAAAGCGAAGGACAAGATGGCTGAAGCCAACATGCGTTTGGTTGTGTCGATCGCAAAACGCTACAGTGGCCGTGGCCTCGACTTTCTCGACCTTATTCAAGAAGGCAACACTGGTTTGCTCCGTGCGGTTGAAAAGTTTGACCCGGATAAGGGATTCAAATTCTCAACCTACGCAACCTGGTGGATCCGCCAAGCAATTACCCGCGCCATTGCCGACCAAGCACGAACAATTCGTATCCCAGTACACATGGTGGAAACAATCAACAAGCTTCTTCGTACGCAGCGCCGTATGACTCAAGAGCTCAACCGTGAACCAAGCATCGAAGAGCTTGCCAAAGAACTTGAGATGGAACCGGAAAAAGTTGAATACGTCATGAAAATTAAGCAAGACATTACCTCACTTGACGCCGGTGTCGGCCGCGATGGCGATGAAGAAGACTCAGTCCTCCG
This sequence comes from Saccharimonadales bacterium (SeqCode), assembly GCA_044341315.1. Lineage (GTDB taxonomy): Bacteria > Patescibacteriota > Saccharimonadia > Saccharimonadales > Saccharimonadaceae > Microsaccharimonas. The sequence continues at coordinate 10,795 of JBIIRX010000006.1, read as the reverse complement.
TGACTTTATTGAAGACGAAGACAGCGCTACCCCTGAAGAATCTGCTGCTTCACAACTTCTGAAAGAACAAGTTCAAGCAATCCTTTCGACGCTTTCTGATCGCGAGCAAAAGATCATTAAGATGCGTTTTGGACTCGAAAACGGTAAAAGTCACACCCTCGAAGAAGTAGGGCAAGAGTTCGCTGTAACTCGCGAGCGTATTCGCCAAATCGAAGCTAAGGCTTTGGCAAAACTGCGTAAGCATAAGGATTCGAAGAAGCTGCACGATTATATTAATTAGTAGCTCGTACATGCAGTATAAGCGCCGCCTCATTCATGGCGGCGCTTATGGTTTGATCTCCTCGGTAAAAATGGTACCATACCCTTTACATGGTTGAGCGATCAAATGAAAGACCTGCCTTTACCCGGCGTACTCATGGCAGTGAACGACGAGGTGTCTTTCCGGTACCTAACGTTAATGTGATATCGCAACTCACGCAATCACGTGAAGATAAAGCTCGACTTTTGCGTATGGCACAAGAGCGACTTCGGGCACGACAAGCGGAAGTAGAAGCTTCAAGTGATTTAGGAAATAAAAGCCTCCCTGCATACGCTCACAAACAAGAGCTACTTTCTAATATTGATGCCTATAAGGCGGTGATTGTTGGAGGTGCAACCGGTAGCGGTAAAAGTACGCAGTTGCCACAGTATCTGTTTGAAGCTGGCTATGACATGACGATAGCATTAGTGCCTCGTCGTGTAATTGCCGACGGTCTGGGTGAGCGCATACGTGTTGAGCTTGAGGATCAAATAACTGGACTTAATTCTCGTGAGCTGGTAGGTATTGTTCATGGCGAACGAACCGAGCGACACGAAGCTAATAAGATATTAGTAATGACACCGAATACCTTTATTAAAATGGAGCCAGAGCTTCGCGAAAGGTATGCTGAAAAAAAGTTGGCAGTCATTGCTGACGAGATTCATGAAGCAAATCTCTTCACAGAGATAGCCACGGGAGCGGCGGCTATATCGGTGCGCGATAATAATAACTGGCGATTAATCGCGGCGAGTGCGACACATAATGCAGACTCATTGCGTCACTCTTTTGAGAAGCTCAATAATGGATTTGTTCCTTCAATTGAGATAGAGGGAAGACCCTTCAATGTAGATCTTCGCGAGACCCCCAATCAAACACCAATGCAGGTGTATACGGGGTATGGTAAAGACCACGAAAAAGCCATGATATTTACATCTGGTAAGCGTGAGATAGATCATATTATTGACGAGACAATACGTGAACTTGAAACACAAGAGCCAGGATCTTCAAAAAAAGTGGTGTTTCGTAAGCTCCACGGTGAACTTACGGAAGTCGAGTTAGCCCATATTGACGACCCAGTTCCAGAAGGCTTCCGACTTGTTGTCGTCTCTTCTCCGGCTGGAATGTCGGGTATTACGATTCCGGGTGTAACAATGGTTATTACAGACGGTACCATTAACCGTTCCGAACTCGATGATGATGGGGCTGCCGGCTTGAAGCGCTTCTATTTGTCAAAGGCTGGAATTATACAGCAAATAGGTAGGGCTGGGCGTGATGTACCTGGGGGCGTTGGGTATCTCGCTATGCCTATTACTGTCAGAGATGATCAAATCCTGCGCAGAGGCGGTCAACTTGAAGCACGGCAAATGTACTTTAAATCTTTCGAAGAGCGAGATGAGCATGAGCCGCCGGAAATCTATAACAGTAATTTATCAAGCGTAGTGCTGTCTGTTGCGGCATTGGATAGGCGATTCAACGCCATTAATGAATATATTCCGCATCCTGTTGAAGCATCGGAAATTATCAAGTCAGAAGAGACGCTTGCTCGATTAGGAGCACTTGATGACGATGATCGAGTAACAGATATAGGTTTGAGTATGGAGAGGTTTCCTGTTATACCAGAACTCGCTCGAGGGCTGCACGAAGCATCATTGTCGGGCCGTGGTCTTCAACATATGGCTCGTGCTGCGTTTATTGCTGCTGCTATCGATGCTGGCGGCCTTCAAAACTATCAGGATAAAGATCGCACTGAATGGAAAAGCTTTATTCGTCCTTCCACATCTGACGACTTTATAGCACAACTAGATATTATGACTGCTGTTGAAGAAACAGCTCGTGCGGAAAAACCCTTGAATCTTTTTGCTGAAGAGTTCGCACTTCATGCGAAGCGTATTGAGCGTGCTCGTAAGGCAGCTCGTAAAATACTTGGGGTGCTTCATATACGACCCGAAAATATTATAGTGACACCTCCGTTGCCAAATGAAGAAACACAACTGAGAAGCGATTTTACCGCAGGTATGATCGATCTTGTTTATGAAGAAATAGGAAAGGTGCCTCGATCACGTAAAACACTCTACCGAAATATTCATGGACAAACAAATTCAACGACGCGGACGTTGAGCGATCGTTCTGTCGCCACGCCACGCCCGGGTCAGTATGTCGCCGGTATTCCTCGGTGGTACGAAACACAAAGTAAGCATGCCCAAGAGTTTATCCGGCACGATATCATCGACCATGCACTTTTTGTTAATCCTGACGTTGTAGGTACGTATGCTCAGCAAAACGGTCTTTTAAAAGGTGAGCATGCATTTTCTCGAATTGAGGGTGATCAAGGCTTTGAGTATGAGCAACCTATGTTTGGGTCAATTCCATTCGGTGAGCCAGTACGTAGTTCTCCGCGCGAGCGTACACCGGAGCCAACGCGTAAAAGCATGCTGAATCGTGCTCTGGAAAAACCAGGCGAGGCGCAGCTTGCTGCACGTAAAATTGCAGAAGAACTCACTCGCTACCAAGAGCGCACTCCCGCTGCCTTGCTTCAGGTGTATCGAAAGAGCGATGCACCTGAGGATATAACAAAAGAGACGATCAAACAGCTTTTGTATGAATTTACGGCTTCGACCAGGAGTGTCCGTGCCGTAGATGACCAGCTGAGTGAGTACCTTTATAGTGCTAATGTATCAATCAATAAATTTTATGATGACGAAGCTCGTCTGAAACTCATGGAAATGTCTCCAGATATAATTCGTGTTGGAAAAGTAGAATTTAGAGTATTCTACGATCAAGGTCAGCCGTACGTGACCACGCGCAATAAACAGCAGGTCCTCGGTATTAACCAGCCGGTATATCTTCCAGATGGGAGGGAGGTGTTGTGGCAAAGAGAGTCTAGCGCCAAAGCCGGTGGTACACGACGCGTATCCTTTGGATCGTTAGAAGTTTAGATCCTTAGCTAATGTATTAAGCTGAACGTTTAATTCCTTAATCGACCCATCATTAATAACATAATGATCCGCAATCGCAATTGGCCCGCCCTTTTCTAAGTTTTCGATTTCATGGACATCACGATCGTAGGATTGCTGTGCGGTAAATGGGCGAATCGGTCGTTGAGCAAGTCGGTGATAGCGCACATGCCGAGGTGCAACGACGGCAACAACGGTTAAGCTGCCAGGAAAGGCGTGTTGCAGAGCTTTATATTCCGTCCATGTGTAGAGTCCATCGGCAATAATATGATGTTGCCCGGCGTCAGCAAGGTTATGTATTTGTTCAATAATTGACTTTACCACCACGTCTTTTCCGTAGCGCTCACGAAAACTAGTGCGGAATGCTTTTTCGCTGTGAGGAGTGATTTCGATTCCTTCATCTCGCATTGCTTGGAAAACAACACCACCAAAATATACTTTCGGGTAGCCTTTATCGGTAAAATAATCGACGGCAGCTGATTTTCCAGCACCAGGAAGCCCAACGAACGCAAGTATTTTTAGATTTTTACGATCTGTCATACGGTTATTGTAACAGATTGATACCTCTTACACTTGTCGGCTGTTTTGCAAGACCGTATTATGAAGCAAGAAAGGTACTACAATGGGTGACGAGCTTCAATCAAGACATGCGCCACAATTAGAACGCGGAGTAGACTGGCGCGACAAGGCAGCCTGTCTGAAATCTGACCCAGAACTCTTTTTCCCGGTGGGAATTACCGGTCCTGCACTTGAGCAAACAAAAATGGCAAAGGAAGTCTGCGCCCGATGTCTCGTGCAAGATGAATGCCTCGGCTACGCGCTTCGCACAGACCAGCAGAGTGGTATATGGGGTAATACAACCGAAGACGAGCGGAGGGCGCTTAAGCGACGTGCGCATCGGCAGGAACGTGAGAGGCGGGCCGCCCGTGCCGCTATCAAGCGGTCTTAGGTGGTATACTAAGCCTATGAAGAAGCTGGCAGTCATCGACGGAAAATCTATCTTTTATCGCGGGTATTACGCTATGCCGGGGCTTTCGCTTCCTGACGGCACGCCAACCGGTGGGGTATTTGGCTTTGCATCCATCGCCATTGAACTTATAAAAAAAATCGAACCAGATTATGTTGCGGTCGCTTGGGACAAACCAAAAACCAATATTCGTAAACGCCGGGAACTCTACCCTGAATACAAGGCAGGTCGAAAACCGGCACCGGCCGATTTTTACGCCCAGGTGCCCATTTTGCACGAATTACTCGATGCGTTCGGGTGGCCATTTTACGAGCTGGATGATTACGAGGCTGACGACATTCTCGGCACCTTTGCCCAGCAAGCTACTGAGAAGGGGGTTGAAACGTACGTACTTACGAGTGACCTCGATGCCTTGCAGCTTATTAGCCCCCTTACAAAGGTTTACGCTATCAAAAACGGCCTTTCCAACATCGAAGAATTTGATGTGGCGGCTTTTGAAACGAAATATGGTATTGATGTTGAGCAGTTTCTCGACTTGAAATCGCTGAAAGGTGACTCATCGGATAACCTTCCAGGTGTACCTGGTATTGGTGAAAAAACCGCTATTCAGCTGCTACAAGAATTTAAGACCCTCGATGGTATTTATGAAAACATCGAACACATCAAACCCTCGACTGCTAAAAAGCTTGAAGTCGGCAAGGAACTTGCCTATATCAGCAAAGAAGTAGGGAAGATTTGGTGTGATGCACCAGTACAACTTGATTGGGATATCGCCAGCGTCGAAGATACCGACCTCAATAAAGTAGCAGCGATTTTGAAGCAGCTCCAATTTAGCTCACTCGAAAAGCGTCTTCCAAAGCACATGCAATTCTCTTCTGAAGAGTCGCAGGAAGCACTCCCGAATGCCGAAGCGCTTACTGAAGTAGCGTGGCCTGCGCAGTTGCTTATAGACGGGCCAGTGTACATTACGTGTCATGAAGATACGCTATGGATTTCAACTGATGGAAAAACGGCTTATCAAAAGCCAATTAACACCGTTGAAAGTGCCGTTTGGCGCACGCTTGAGCTCACAACGGTCGTTGCCTACGATGTTAAGGCGTTATACCATAAACTGGCTTCCTATGACGTAGACGTTCATTTTTCCAGCGTACATGATCTTCGGCAGGGTGCCTTTCTCGTGAACCCGTTAGCCAGGGACCGTTCATTAGCTGCACTTATCGGTAGTGAAGACTCGCATCCTCTGGTGGTTCTTGCGGGTATTCAACATGTGTATGACGCGCAAAGACGGCAGCTCGAAACCGACGAAGCGCTTTCAAAAATTGCCTACGAATACGATTTCCCGCTGACATATACGCTATTCAAGATGGAGCAACGTGGCGTTAAAATCGACCCAGAACGGTTCAAGACCCTTAGTAAAGAGCTTGGTGATGAGCATGCCAAGCTTGAGCAAGAAATGTATACACTGGCTGGCTACGAGTTCAATATCGGCAGCCCGGCCCAGCTTTCAGAAGTATTATTTACAAAGTTACAACTTCCAACGACAGGTATCAAAAAAGGCAAAACAGGGTATAGTACCGGTCAAGCAGAGCTGGACAAGCTTCGTGGGCAACACCCCATTATTGAACTGATCGAACAAACGCGAGAGCTTGCGAAATTGAAGAATACCTATGTTGATTCCTTGCCAAAATTGGCCGATGCGCACGATAGAATTCACACCACCTTCAATCAAGACGTCGCCGCAACGGGCCGCTTGAGTAGCACCGAACCTAATCTACAGAATATTCCAATCCGTACCGAAAAGGGGCGCAAGATTCGCGAGGCCTTTATCACTGATGGCGATAAAGTGCTGGTTAGTGCAGACTATTCTCAGTTCGAGTTACGACTCGCGGCTATTCTCGCAAACGATACCGACCTTATCAATGACTTCAATGGGGATGTCGATATTCACACCAAAACCGCTAGTGAAGTATATGGCGTTCCAATGGATGACGTCACCAAAAGTCAGCGTCGTGATGCAAAGGTAATTAATTTTGGTGTACTCTACGGCATGAGCCCCCATGGGCTTGCCGCTAATACCGGCATGTCATTCACTCAGGCAAAAGACTTTATTGACCAGTACTTTGCTATCCGGCAGCCAATTCGCCATTTCATTGACCAAACACTCGAAAAGGCCCGCACCGAAGGGTATGTGGCCACTTACTACGGCCGTCAACGCCCAACCCCAGATGTCAAAAGTTCGAACTTCATGGTCCGAATGGGTGCAGAGCGGGCAGCGGCAAATATGCCGATTCAAGGTACTGAAGCCGACCTCATGAAGCGCGCTATGCTTCGGGTTGACGAGAAGCTTGCTGGCACACAGGGTGAACCGGCGCTCGGCGAACAAATATTGCAAATTCATGATTCAATTCTCGTAGAATGCCCCAAAGAAAATGCCGAAAAAGTCGCTGATATTCTGAAAACAACCATGGAAGAGATAGCACCGGAGCTCGCTATTGCACTGAAAGTAGATGTACACAGTGGTGCTACGTGGGGGGATTTATAGTGGGGGAAATTGTTTATAACAAACTTGTTCGGGATGGAATTCCGGCAATTATTAAAAATGATAATCAAACACCAGTTACGCGAATACTGAGCGACGACGAATATCAACAAGCACTTCTCGAAAAGCTTGTTGAGGAGGCTAAAGAACTATTAGAATCGGACGGTGCAATAGGGGAGCGAGCAGATATTGCGGAGGTATTAAAAGCGCTTGATTCCGTGTTGGGCTATACTGATGCTGACATTGAAGCCGCACGTGCCGACAAGGCGCTCAAACGTGGTGGTTTTGAACAAAAACTATATTTAGAGAAAGCGGTACTCAATGATAAAAGCCATTATCTTCGACTGCTTCGGCGTCTTGCTCGGCAATGCGTATAAGATTCACCTCAACGAAGTCGAGCGTACCGACCCTGAGCGCGCGAAAGAAATTCGGGCTATTAACCACGCCTCCGATATGGGTATTCTTTCCCGCGAAGAGACAGCCCAACATATCAGCGCGTTGTTTGGAATGGAACCAGAGGAATTTTTAGAAGAGCAGAACCAACTAGAAGTTCCGAATCAAGCACTTCTCGACTTTATTGCCACACTGAAGCCCCGCTTCAAGGTAGGGATGTTAAGTAATATTAGTAGTCGTAGCCGATTGAGTATTCGTTTTACCGATGGCGTGCTTGATAGTCATTTCGATACCATCGTTGCCTCTGGAGATGAAGGCTACGTAAAGCCACAGCCAGAAATTTATCATATTGCCGCCACTCGTTTGGGAGTTCAGCCACAAGAATGCCTCTTTATTGATGATATTGCTGAATTCTGCGATGGTGCCCGCCAAGTGGGTATGCAGGCGATTCAGTTTTTTACAACCGACCAGGCAATCGCTGACGTTGCCCATCTGATTGACAGAGGTGAGCAAAAAGACTAAGGTAGAGGCATGGCTACCTATAAAAAATCTCGAACACTACCGACTATCCTGACGGTCATTATCATTATCGTTGTTATTGCCGGCATAGTTGCGCTAGCGCGAGCTCTATTCTTTTCTGGATCTCAGGAGCAGATTGTCGATACGTCGAAAGAGCAACTCCTTTCAAGTGTGGAGGGGAGCGCAGTCAGTATGACGGTGCGCGGCCCGATTGTGGCAGACGAAAACTTCCGTTCGTATCGCATTACCATTTCGCCTTCATCTCGTGATATAAAAACGTACACTGGGTATCTCGGGGCTATTCTTGATCAACGCACGCTGCCAAACAATATTGCCGCCTATGAAGAATTTGTTCATGCGCTGGAAAAAGCCAACCTGGTACAGGGTCAGCCATTCGAAGGTGATGCTAATGATGTGCGTGGCATATGTGCAACTGGTCGTGTCACTGAATTCAGCCTTCTAAGAGACGGACAACCTTCAGAAACACTGTGGACGTCAACTTGCGGCGGTTCAAAAGGGTCACTTCGTGCCAATGTTGATCAGCTAACGCAGCTCTTTAGGGCACAGTTACCCGAGAGTCGGGCACTCTTAAACAACGCTTCATTCTAAGGAGGACTGTGCCTGAACTTCCTGAAGTAGAAACTGTACGTCGTGGCCTTGCTCACCTGATTATCGGTAAAACAGTTGCCTCAGAGGTACATGACACCGAAAAAGGCTTTCCTAATACTCCAGCAGACGTGACGGCGTTTCTGCTCGGCGCAACTATTACCGATATTCGCCGTCGTGCTAAAGTCCTCATGGTCGACCTTTCAACGGGTTATTCATTACTGATCCATCTTAAGATGACGGGGCAGCTGGTATTTGTTGGTGAGACGCGCTTTGGGGCGGGTCATCCGAACGATAGCTTAGTGAATACCTTGCCAGACCGCTCAACACGTGTACGCCTTACGTTCACAGATGGTACGACGCTTTTTTTCAACGATCAGCGTAAGTTTGGCTGGGTGCGATTACTACCGACAGATGAAATTCCAAACGTTCCATTCATGCAAAAAGTCGGTCCAGAGCCGCTTAGTGATACATTTACAGCAGCCGAGTTGAAAGCTCGTCTGGCGCGTCGTCCTAAAACGAACATAAAGGCTGCATTGCTTGACCAAAGTGTAGTGGCAGGAGTTGGGAACATTTATGCGGACGAATCGCTATGGGGAGCAAAACTACACCCACAGCGCCTGGTGTACACGCTGACAGACGCAGAAATCAAGAGCCTTTATACGGAAATGCGTTCGGTCATGAACTTGGCGGTTGAAAAAGGCGGTTCGTCAAACCACACCTACGTCAACGCAGAAGGAAAGAAGGGAAGTTACATGGATTTCGCGCGCGTCTTTCGGCGAGAAGGCTTGACGTGCCCGCGCTGTGGTACAACCATTGAAAAAACGCGCGTGGCAGGACGCGGCACGCATATATGTCCGTATTGTCAGCAGCTCTAGGTGACCCGAGTAGGCTATACTAAGGATATGATTAAGTGGCTGATTGGTGAAAATACGTTTGCAATTCGCGAAGCTGTGCAAGCTCTTGAGAGAGCGTTTTCGGGCCAAGCGGAGCGCATTGATGCCACCGAGCTCAATCTTGCCGATATACCAAATATTTTCATGGGTGCAAGTTTGTTTGCAGATAAGCGCTTGATTATTGTCTCAGATCTTTCGAAGAATACCGTTCTATTTGAGAAAATATCAGACTGGCTCCCACGATTGAGCGACACAATCCACCTCGTCTGTATTGATGCCAAGCCCGACAAACGCACCGCTAGCTATAAAGCGCTTAAAGCCGTAGCTGACGTCCAGGAATTTCCCGTCTGGTCTGATCGCGACAGCGATAGGGCAGCGCAGTGGGTGCTCGACCAAGCTGCGCAGCATGGTATAGCGCTCGATACATCGCTGGCAAGGCACTTAGTTACCCGTGTGGGGGTTGATCAGTGGCAACTTGCAAGTGCCCTCGATATCGTCGCGCTCCTCGATGCCATTACTGTTGAGACAATTAACGCGGTTATTCCGGCGCATTCAGAAGAGCGAATTTTTCAGTTATTTGAGATGGCATTGGAAGGTAAACGAGCTGCTTTGGTGGACGAGCTACGTACGCTTACGTTGCAGCAAGATCCATACGCACTTTTTGCGCTCCTCACTTCGCAGGCACTCAGTTTGGCTGCGGTGACCTTTGCCGATGATGATGACGAACCCTCAAAAACGTTCGGCATTCATCCGTTTGTTGCCTCAAAAATGACGCGATTCGCTCGTCGGCTCGGTAAGGCGCGAGTTGCGCACATTCTTGATGTGTTCGCGCAAACAGACGCAGACCTTAAACGGTCAAAAGCCGATCCGTGGCTTCTCATTGAGCGAACACTTCTAAGTATTGCCCACTAAAAAGAACCTCCCGTTGGAGGTTCTTTTGTGAATAGTTTGAACTATTTCTTCGCGACAGGCTTTTTTGCTGGAGCCTTTTTTGCGGCTGGTTTTGTCGCAGGTGCTTTAGCGGCAGTTGTTTTTGGTGCAGCTTTCTTTGCAGCAGTAAGTTTCACTCCTGCTTCTTTCGCAGTTTTTGAAAGCAGTGCTTTACGGCGACCGGCTGTGTTCTTGTTAAGTACGTTTTTCTTTACGGCGGTATCGATGGCGCTTTGTGCAGCCGAGAGGGTAGTGGCGCTTGGCGCAGCGTTAAATGCCTTTACAGCATCTTTAAGGGCACGCTTCGTAGCCACGTTACGTTCGCGGCGGACAACAGTTTGTTTTGCGCGCTTGATAGCAGATTTGATGATTGGCACAGGATACTTCCTTTGTTTAGAATTTTATATATCAATCAAGGGGTAATTATAGAGGAAAAAAGCAAAAAAGTAAAGAGGTGCTGATATTTTATTGACGATTTTAAAACCCTTATGGTATAGTGAAGCAAAAGTCTAGTGTCACTAAAAAAGAAACAAAAATGGACGAAATAAAAGCCAAACAACAGGTTGTAGCGAAAATTAAAGAAGCAAGTAAGATACTTGTAACGGTTTCTGATGACCCATCGGTCGATGCACTGTCTGCTGCCTTGGCGCTTACACTGGTCCTCGATAAGCAAGAGAAGTACGCAACGGCGAT
>JBIIRX010000079.1:0-6579 GCA_044341315.1 Saccharimonadales bacterium (SeqCode) | reverse complement strand
GGCGGCGGTGCGAAAGGTAGTGTTTTGCAGTGTAAGGTCTTCAATATTCACTACATACGGGTTTGGTCCAAAATCATTCATAGCATACTCCTTTGCTTAACTACTCTTATTATAGCGTGGTTTGGTATAATGACGGAGGTTCCTAACAAGTTTTGGTACCATATGCCCCGGTAGCTCAGTTGGATAGAGCAGAGGACTTCTAAGCCTAAGGTCACAGGTTCGAACCCTGTCCGGGGTACCAAGATGGAAATATTTCGCTAATTTTAGCATTCTCAATCTGTAAATCGTTGGTTCTAACCGTATGGAATTCGCCCTCTAGATCACGGAGGGCGTTTTCTATTGGTTTTAACCATGGATACGGCTCATAATAGAGGTCGCCATTAAACAAAAACAAGTTCTTACCAAGCATTTTAAGAAGCCGGTTCTGCTCGGCAAAATCATTCAACTGTACCTTTGTGGAATAGTCGGTAAGGTCTTCGAGTGCATTACCGACCAGCTCGTACCAATTCTTAGATCGCTCAAAGTTATCAAGCTGTTCCTGTTTACGCTCCGAGATCTCATTTTTGATAGGTTGTGAAGCAGTGCGGAATTCTTCCTTTGTAATATCACCAGAACTGAAGAGTGATATCATGTTGCTCAGTTTCGTTTCGAGGCTTTTGATGGTATCGAATTGCATTGTTTCCGCTTCACCTCTAAATTGCTTTTCTTTTTGAGCGATTTCTTCCAAGGCCCGCATACCCCAACCGTACAGCTCGGGTGTTAGTGAGTAGCAGTCAGCAACCAGCTGGATCTTCTGTTCAAGAATTTCTTTTCGCATATTAAAACGTTGTGAGCAATCCTTATTTTTGTGTGTGCAGTGATAGTAAGTGTGATAATTAATTGCACCACTTTTAAGCACTTTCTTCTTCTCGGAAATAGTAATCGAAAGTTTACATTCGCCACATCGGAGCAAACCTCTGTATGGAAACCCTTTTAAAGTATTTGAAGTAATCATTCTCGCTTTACCTTTGCGGCCTAGCATCTTCTGTACTTGGTCAAACTCTTGCACCGTTACCATATGGGGATACTTTCCAACACCCGGTTCGTCTGGGTTGAATGCATTCGGCACAATGCCCGCATATTTCTGATTGGTAAGAATTGCGTATATGCCCGATTCGGAGATCGGTATGCCTCCCCACGATTTTCTTTTTGGAGTAGTATAACCAATTTCATCCATTGCTTTTTTAATCTGCGAAACAGAGTGGCCAGATAAATACATGTCGAACATCTTCCTAACAAGCGGAAAGCGAACCTTGTCGACTTTTATTGTCTTGTGTAACTTATCGTTTAAGTAGCCTTGAGGAGAGGGTCCTGCGATACCACCTTTTGCTATTTTTAATGACATACCCCAAGCAACCTTGTTGCTCAAATCTTTGGAAAACTTGCGAGACATGCTTGCTTCTAAATCGTAAGCGAGACCATCGCCCTCATCGTACCTGCTATTGGCTGTCTGGATGACTTTAAGTTTCTTGTCGTCCATCAGCTGAGCAATGACACCATTCTCTTGAGCATTGCGAGAGAGTCGATCAACATGGTAGGTTAGTACGGCATTTGCCTCGCCTCTATTAATGAGACGTACCATTTGTTTAAACACGGGCCTTTTATCTGGTGTTTTTGCTGATTTCTTTTCAGGCTCAAGCTCTCGTACGACATTGAGATTGTAAGCTTTGGCAACACGGCGCATTTCTTTTATTTGGTTTTCAATTGACTGGATTTGTTTGTCGTCACCCTCGGTTGACTTACGTGCATATAATATGAATTTGAGATCTGTTTTCATGAACACCCTTTCAGTGTGAATAGTAATATGGAGGAACAAGTTCGTACACTTTGTTTTCTTTTTAGCATTTTTGATTGGTATTAATACGGGGCCAAAAGCGACACATGTTTTTACATCTTTCGTCCTGATGAACGGGACACGGTTACGCTATTCGTTGCAAAAGGTAACAACTTGTTACCAACCGGACGTGGATCGTAAGTGTTTGTGGAATAGCCGAGCTTTGTCTTTTTTATGTATCCAGCATCACTCAGGCGCTTTGTGGCGCGCTTAATAGTCCGAGTTGATAAACCGGTGTATTGGGACAGTTTTAGCAAGCTGGGAAAAGGTAGGTCTTTTGCTCGCCAATAATGTTTATATATTGCAACGTATACCACGAAGTCAGTCGGTGTAATGCCGAGGTCGCCTAAGTGCTCAATAAGGAGATTGGGGATAAGGGTAAAACCCTTATCCACCACACTTCTTGGCCATTTTGAGTACAATTCGTAATCTGGCCTACGCATCCTTTGTGGCTCCTTGTAACTCTTTCATTTGCCTTACGAGTACGAAGCTGGCAATGGCTAAGCCTGTTTCAAGTAGCTCATCATCCGTTGTTATGATGTCCTGAAGCCCGAGAAGCATGCGAAGCTCCTCGAGCATTTTTTCTGAAATAGCCATGCTATTGTGAGCGCCTTGCGCTTTTATCTAGCATTTCTTCGTACACCCAGTCTTCGGCAAGCCAAGAGTCGAAAATGAGCTTTTCGTGCTGGGCGTACTTCACCGGATCGACAAGGAAGTTCTTTTCCGGGTTGTAATATGTTTCTAATTCTTCAGCTATTGCTTTGCTGAAAGGCAGTGCGAGGAACTGTTCTTTTAAGCCATTCTGAAAGGAGATACCCCTTGGCAGGTTCGATAGCTTGTAAGTTATTGCGACGTATGTGTCGAAGTCCAGTAAGAGCACTGGTTGGTTATTAATTTCACTCATGATGAGCTTTCTTTAACCTATGCACGAGTTTTTTAATGGCTCGTACACCACAAGCTTGAGCGCGAGTAGTTATTAATGGTCTCGGAGGGTGTGCATTTTTTCGGAATTAAAATACCGGCAGGCACAAACCCTGAATTCATTCAGAACTTGTGGTTGCCGGTACTCTTACTATACATGAGCATTAATAGAATGTCAAGGTGCTTGGTATACAAAGGGGGCAGACTGCTTTATAATTTATCTTGTCTAAGGTTCAAATAATTCAAATAAGCAGTGCGTACAATTTGTACGTAGTTATGCCCAGAAATCGGCAGCTACGTAAACAGATAGGCATAACTGCTTGTTTGGACCTTAGACAGTCACGTGGCTGTCGTTTTTATTTGGACAGTCCATAAGAAAGGATTGGTCATGGTCACTTACAAAGTTTTAACAATCGGCAACAAATTACTTGGGGGTAAATTCAGCCCCGAAAAGGTTGAGCAAATCATCAATTCATATGCTGAACTAGGATGGAGGATAGTCTCAATCACTGCTGCTGATAAAAATGGCGGTTTTGGCGGCGGAGGTCTGCAGGAGCTTGTTGTGATTTTTGAGCACGATGTTTAACTTGAAAAAATAATCTTAAAATCAAGCCAAGTGGCTGAATAAAAATTCAGTTCCCATCTGTTAAAATCAGTTTCGTATTAATATATCTGAGCGACGCCACCATAGATTTAGTGGCTTTTTCAGCACCTCGTAAAGTTTGCTTATGCTTTAAAAATCTGCGGTCGGGTATATAATTGGTTACAGACGACATACACACTAGCAACTGCAAAGCGTCCCTGGAAGTCTTTATACAATCAGCTCCCTGTCGCGAGAACATTATAACGGTTAGTACTCTCCACCAGATAGCTTCAATCCAAAACCCGTACAGCTAAACAGTTCGTTTTAGTTGTTTTTTGTTTTTTAAGATTACGGAGATTGTATGAAGACAGCAGAAGAGAAACCAGTACTTATTGAATACATTGAGACACCTCGACAATGTAACGCACCAATTAAAATCGATGCAATTCTTGAAGCCCGACTCAGGGCGTTTAAGCGTGCAGTGCGAGTAAGAAAGTTTTCGTTTAAAAGGTAACTATGAATCCTTACGAAGAAATAAATGAGCGAGTGGATATTGTGACCATTTATCATGCAAGTGGTAATGAGCAGCACATCTGCGAGCCATGGAAGATGCGGTATCGAGGACAAGAGGTTGTCTTTACTGTCCTTGGCATGCGCCATCCCACTGAAAAAGGTAAGAGAATGATTCACGCTTTCAACATGAGTGACGGTGTGAATGATTATCGTATCGAGTTTGACGCTGAGCGTCTGACATGGACATTAGTGTACATCATGGGAGGCGAGTATGTATAAAGACATTAACAAAGAAAAACCAATGATCATGTTTATTGACCTCAATAGTGCGTTTGCTACGGCTGAACAGCAAGCTCACCCGACACTACGTGGCAAACCAATGGGTGTGACAAATCGTATTTCCAAGGAATGCTGTGTCATTGCAGCATCGTATGAGGCAAAAGCTTTAGGGATAAAGGTTGGCACACGACTAAGTGATGCAAGGGCTATTTGCAAAGATTTCGTAATACTTGAAACGGACGCGCCCAAATACCACAGGGTGTATCAAAAGCTTGTCGCTATTATGAAAGACTATTCTCCTAAGACACGCATGAAGTCGATCGACGAGGGAATCATCGATTTTCACGGCATGGAGCCAACACTGAAAGGGCGATCACTTGTTGATATCGGATATGAAATTAAGCAACGCGTAAAAGACGAGATAGGGGACTGGATGAGAATTAATGTCGGAATTGCGCCAAACATCTTTTTAGCAAAACAAGCAGCTGGCTGGCATAAACCAGATGGACTGGACGTTATTGATCACCGCAACTTGCACGAATACTACCAAGATAAAAAGCTTACGGACTTAACAGGAATCGCTGAGCGTAACGAAGCTAGGTTAAATTCCTACGGTATTATGAACCCGCTTCAGTTTTTAGCGGCTGATGAGTATATGCTTAAGAAAAGAGTGTTCAATAGCATTACTGGCACATACTGGTACCGCAGGTTGCGCGGATACGAGATAGATGATGTTGATACTAAGTTGGGTATGATTGGTCGTCAGTGGGTTCTGAGAGAGCCCACACATGATGATTCACTGCTTCGTTCATATCTCAGCTTCCTTTGTGAAACATCCGGAATGAAGATAAGGTTTCGAAATGTTGAAGCAAGAGGAGTCTGTGTATGGGCTTCACTTCGCAATGGCGAATTTTGGCAATCCAAGCGGATGCATAAGTCGAGCTTTTATACGAACCAAGAAGTTTATCGTCGTGCGTTAGAGCTTTTCAATCAGCGTCCAAGTGGAGCTGATATTCAGACGATGGGTATTTATTGCTATGGGCTTGAGCCGTCAAAGAAAAGCCAACTCAGCATGTTTGAAGATGTAGCTAAAGCTGGTGATCTTACGAGGGCGGTCGATGAGATTAACGACTTTTATGGAGCTTTCACAGTCTATTCAGCGAATACTATGGCAGGTAAAAAAGTAATTAAGCAAAAAATTCCTTTTGGTGGTACGGAGTATTTTGAACTGTTGCTAAAAACAGCATAAAAGAAGCGAATTGTTTAGGTTTGCGATATTGAATTACTGCAAATGGAAGTAAATACCGGATTAGATTTAATGGATAGCACCGCTTCCGAGCTCTATCATCAGTACACCACCAATAACCACAAGGATACCAATAGACATGACTAAAGTAAGCTGCTCTTTGAATATTAGCTTACTAAGAATTGCTGTAAGGGCAACTCCTGATGCAGCCCAAATACCGTAGGCAACACCCAACGCCATGCCATTGTCTAGTGTGAATATAAGCATGGTAAATGCTGTGATGTATCCCGCTGCAACGGCAATCCACCATAGACGCTTGCCTGTACTTACCATACGCAGTGAGAGTGTACCAGCGACTTCAAAAACGATTGCTCCTATAAGAAATAACCAGCTCATTACGCATTCTCCTTTTCTTTTTTGTGAGCAGCTTGTGAACCTAACTCAATCATCAGTACCCCTACAATAATTACTGCAATTCCAGCAGTCATGATTGCTGTTAAGGGCTCTTTGAATATAAGGTTTGATAAAATCGCAGTTAAAGCTACTCCACTAGCGCCCCAAATACCATAAGCCACACCAAGCGCCATGCCTTCTTTTAATGCTTTCGTTAAGAAAATAAAGGCAGACGCATAGCCTACTGCAACTACGATATAAAAGAGGGGATTATCCATTCCTGCTTTTAAGGAAAGAGTCGCCAAGACTTCTGATGTAATTGCGCCAACTAAAAATATCCATTGTTTCATCTGCTTGCTCCTTTACTGAGTATCTCTTCTGAACATAATATAATCGACTGACGTTCAGTATCGCTTATTTTTATCATACCCAAGCCTCTGTCAAACCATGCACCATCGGCAATTAGTCGCACTGTAGTTAATGCGTTTTTTCTTTCTGAATCTTTTATGTCACTGAAATCAAACCAAGCGCCTATTAGCTCCGCCCATCTTTTATATAGCTCATCTTTTAACTTGTAGTCGGCCATGAATGCAAAATCAGATGAATCAATCTCGTCCGAAAGAGCATAATTTAAGTAAGTGATCATGCGTTCTTCGGGGCTTGGATTTGGTGTGGCATTTTCAAGCATTGTTTTCCACCGTTCAGCAACGTCGTTTACTAGACTGATCATAAGTGCCTTTTTGGTAGGGAAGTGATGTACTAACCCTGCCT